>JAIUYB010000071.1 GCA_020216625.1 Desulfarculus sp. | reverse complement strand
CGGCGTCGCCAGCGTAGACAACCAGCTCAAGTTCACCGAACTGAGCTTCTAAAAAAACCGATTCCAACGCCCCCGGAATTCGGAACCGGACGGGCAACCACGACCCACGACCAGACGAGGAAAAACCATGAAAGTGCTCGCTGAAGGAAGCGGACCCATCTTCTCCAGCCCAGACCCGGATCAGGCGCGGGAATTCTTCGCCGCCAAGCCCCGGGCCCAGGTGGACAAGCGCATGACCGTGGATGAGGCGGTGGATCGCTTCATTCCCGACGGCTGCTACCTGGCCAGCGGCGGCTTCGGCGCCAACCGCATCGCCACGGCGGTGCTGCACGAGATCGTGCGCAAGGGCCGCAAGAACCTCTCCTTCGCCGGCCACACCACCACGCACGACTTCCAGATCCTCTGCGCCGGCAAGTGCATCAGCAAGCTCGACGCGGCCTACATCGTGGGCCTGGAGGCCCGGGGCCTGTCGCCCAACGCCCGGCGCACCATGGAGTCGGGCGAGGTGGAGGTCTGCGAGTGGACCAACTACGCCCTGGCGGTGCGCATGCGCGCGGCGGCCGAGGGCGTGTCCTTCGGCATCTGCCGTAGCATGCTGGGCACCGACACCTTCACCCGCTCGGCGGCCAAGGCCGTGGAGTGCCCCTTCACCGGCAAGATCATGGCCGCGGTGCCGGCCCTGTGGCCAGACGTGGCCATCATGCACGTGCACGAGGCCGACATCTACGGCAACTGCCGCATCCGGGGCATCTCGGTGGCCGACATGGAGCTGGCCCGCTCGGCCAAGCGCCTGATCGTCACCACCGAGCGCCTGGTCAGCAACCAGGACATTCGCAGCGACCCCACCCGCACCATGATCCCCTTCTACCTGGTGGACGCGGTGATCGAGGTGCCCTACGGCTCCTATCCCGGCAACATGCCCTATGAGTATTTCTCCGACGAGGCCCACCTGGTGGAGTGGATGAAGGCCGAGAAGGACCCCGAGACTTTCGCCAAGTTTTTGGACAAGTACATCTACGGGGTGAACAGCTTCGAGGAGTACCTGAACCTGTGCGGCGGCCTGGCCCGGCTCAAGGAGCTGCGGACCCAGGAGACCCTGCCCGAGATGTAGCCGCCCCTGGCCACCGGCGCGGGGACGGATAAGGAGGACTTGGACCTTGTCTAGCCAATACAACATGATGGAAATGATGATCTGCACCGCCGCCAAGTTCCTGGAGAACGGCAAGACGGTGGCGGTGGGCACCGGCGCGCCCTGCGCGGCGGCGATGCTGGCCCAGAAAACCCACGCCCCGGACCTGGTGGTGGTCTTCGAGGCCGGCGGCATCGCGCCCCAACTGCCCCAGATGCCCATCAGCGTGGGCGACTCGCGCACCTTCTTCCGCGCGGTGATGGCCGCCGGCATGTGCGAGATGATGACCACCTGCTGCCGGGGGCTGGTGGACTACGCCTTCCTGGGCGGGGCCCAGATCGACGCCTACGGCAACCTCAACTCCACCATCGTGGGCGATTACGCCAAGCCCAAGGTGCGCTTCCCCGGCAGCGGCGGGGCCAACGACTTCGCCTCCATGTGCTGGCGCACCATGATCATGACCGTGCACAACCAGAGCCGGTTCGTGGAAAAGGTGGATTTCGTCACCAGCCCCGGCTTCCTGACTGGGGCCGGGGCCCGGGAGGCCGCCGGCCTGGCCCCGGGCAGCGGCCCCTACAAGATCGTCACCGACATGGCGGTGATGGGCTTTGACCACGCCAGCAAGCGCATGATGGTGGAGTCGCTCCATCCCGGGGTGACCCTGGACAAGGTGCGGGAGAACACCGGGTTCGAGTTGCTGGTGGCCGACCACGTGGAGATCACGGCCGAGCCCACCCATGAGGAGCTGACCATCCTGCGCGAGGAGGTGGACCCCCTGCGCTACGTCATCGGCCGCTAGACTGGCCCGCCTAAAAAAACCGAGCCGCTCCCTCCGGACGGGGGGAGCGGCTTTGGCGTGCGGAGGTTGGGCTTCAGGGCCGGGCCGCGAAGGGCGAGACCGTCAGCTTGCCCCCGGCGGGCAGATCCAGGCGTAGGTCCACCCGGCGGGAGACGATGTAAACATACTCCACCATGGGGTGGGGGCCTTCGTAGCTTTCGTGGCGCACCGAGCATTCCAGGAGAAAGACCACCTGCTGGACCCCCGGGGGGGCCAGGAACTCGGCGCTGGCTTCCAGGCGGTGGGTCTCCAGGTTGGCCACCGGCTTGACCGGTTGCAGCGGGATCAGGCCGCCGTCTGGCGCGGGCAAAAAGGCGCGCAGGTCCCACAGCGGCGGCCCCACCTCGCCCCGGGTGACGAAGGCCAGGGGAGCCAGGCGCACCTTGCGCTCCAGGGTGTCGCGGATCTGCTGGGCCGTGACCTCGGCCTGGGCTATGACCTCCAGCCGGGCGGGATGGGGTCCGGTGGGGGCGTAGACCCCGGCGCAGCCGACCAGGCCCAGGAGGGCGATCAGGGCCAGGGTCCAAATCAACTTGGAAAATCTGGGGATGGACATGATCTGAACCTCGTCTGGGGCCGGCTGGCGCGAACTAGAGCCGGTAGGGGTTGACGGTCAGGACCGGGGTGGCGCTGTTGCGCACGACTTTTTCCGCCACGCTGCCAAACAAGGCGTGGTCCAGGCCGCGGCGGCCATGGGTGCCCATGACGATCAGGTCGATGCCCTGACCGCGGGCCTGCTCCACGATGCACTCGGCCGGGTCGCCCACCATCACCTTGGTCTCCACGTCGGTCAGATCGCCGAAATACGCCTGCCTGAACTCGTCCATCTTGCGCTGGGCGCCTTTCACCAATTCCTGGGCCAAGCCCTCGAGATTGGGATGGGGGACATAGAACCCGGCGTAGTGGCTCAAATCCCGGACCACGTAAAGCAGGTGCAGCCGGGCCGGCGGGGAGGTGACCAAGTCCCGCACATAGGGGGCCACCTTGCGATTGTTTTCGGAAAAATCCACAGGGAAAAGAACATGTTGAAACATGGTCACGCTCCTGACTGGATCGCGGCCCCATCTCGCCCCCTCCAAAGGCGCGGGACAGAGGCGAGGCCGGTTCCGAGCGGGTTTGGTCGGGTGACTCTTTTTGGATTATAGTATATCCGTTGAGATGGCGTGAGGTGGTTTTCGAAAAGGCGCGCGGGGTGAGATGGCCGTGATCGGGCGGATGTTAGGCATGTTGGTCCTGATCGGTCTGGTCGTGGTTGGCCAGGCCGTGGCCGCGCCGGTCTTGGCCGATGAATTCGAGCCCGACCGTTACGGCCCGGGGGCCACCCGGGGCTGGGTGCGGGTGCCGGAGGTGGTGGGGATGGACGAGGCCCAGGCCCGCCATACCCTCAGCCAGGCCGGTCTGCAGGCTCGGGCCCACCGCGAGGTCGTGCCCAGGCGGGAGTGCGCCGGCCAAAAGGCGGGCCTGGTGATCCGGCAAAGCCCCCACTCTGGCGAGAACCAGCGCCGGGGCGGCTGGGTGGAGATCACCCTCTGCCCGGATCGCCATCGTGACCGCCGGGTGATCATGCCCGACCTCCATGGCCTGGCCCTGGTCCAGGCTCGGGCGCTGCTCGGCGGACTGGGGATCAAGTCCCGCCTGGAGCGGCGGCCGGCTTGCCCTTCGCCAGAGCTGGCCGGCAAGGTGGTGGGGCAGAGCCTGGACCCCGGGGCCCAGGTCAAGCCAGGGGTGGTGGTGGTGCTGCGCTATTGTCCCAGTCCCGACCCTGGGTTGGGAGTGCCGGTGCCCTAGTCGCCCATGGGACCGGCGGGCGGGTCGAAGGTCGCGCGGGAGGCCTGGGCCACCACCCCCAACAGCTCCTGGCGCAGCACCGGCTTGCGCAATACCCAGGCCGGGGGGGGCAGGTCCGCCGGACGCCGGGAGGATTCCTGGCCCTCGGACCAGCCGGTGAGCAGCACCAGGGGCGGGGCTGGCCGGAAGTGGTCCCGCAGCCAGCGCGCCACCTCCCAGCCCGAGCCGTCGGGCAGGCCCAGGTCGCAGAGCACCAATTCCGGCCGACGCTGCCGCAGATGGTCCAGGGCCTGGGTCAGGTTGGCGGCGTGGGTGACCCGGTGCCCGGCGTTTTCCAAAAGCCGGCTCAGGCCCATGGCCACCAGCATCTCGTCTTCCACCAGCAGAATATCCACCTGGCGCTCGGCCTTCTCCTGGCCGGGGAGGGGCGGGTCTGGGATGGGTTGTTGGCGCCCCGGGGTCTGCTCCGGGGGGGCCAGGGGCAGGCTGACCAGGAAGGTGGTGCCCTGGCCGGGCATGCTCTCGGCCCGGATGCGGCCGCCGTGGGCGGTGATGATGCCCCGGCTGCTGGCCAGACCCATGCCCTGGCCGGCGACGCCCTTGGTGCTGAAAAAGGGCAGGAACAGGCGCTCCAGGACCTGGGGGCTGATGCCCGGCCCCTGGTCGCTGAAGCTCAGCTCCGCCTCCTGGTCCCGCGCCTGGGAGCGAATGACCAGCCGGCCCCCCCGCCCCATGGCCTCCAGGGCGTTCTTGGCCAGATTCAGAAAAACCTCCACCAGTTCGCCGCGCACCCCCAGGACCATCAGGTTGGGGTCCAGGTCCAGTTCCACCCGCCCCCGTTTATCCGGCGGGCAGGCGGCCTGGGCCAGGCTGACCGCCGCCCCCACCAGGCTGGCCAGGTCGTGGGCCTCGGGCTTGCGGGGCTGGCCGGCCCAGCCGCTGACATAGCGGCTCAGGCGGCGCACCATGTCCCCGCCGTCGTTGGCGGCCTGCACGATGCTGGTCAGGGGGGTGGTCAGTTGGTCGCCCCCGGCCTGGCCGTCGGCCACCAGCGCCTGGGCCACCTGGGCGTGACTGGCGATGGCCATCAGCACGTTGTTGAAGTTGTGCGCCACCCCGGCGGCCAGGTGGCGCAGCACCTCCTCGCCCCGCCGCCGGTCGCTGACATCATAGAGACAGCCCACCACCTCCTGGGCCCGGCCCTTGGCGTCGCGCACCAGGACCATCTCGGCCCGCAACCAGCGGGGGGCCTTGTCCTGGGCCTGCATTCGGAATTCCAGGGCCATCCGCCCCAGCTCCAGGACCCGCAAGGCTTGGCCCTCGGTGGCCTGACGATCCTCCTCCAGGGTCTGGCGCCAGAGGAAGCCGGGCTGGTTGAGGGCCTGGTCCGGACGCACCCCCAACAGGACCTCCAGATGGGGGCTGGCGAAAGTCAGGGGCAGGCCGGGCTCGGGCCGGGCGGTGAAGATGGCCACCGGGGCCAGGCTGAGCAAAAGCTCCAGGCGGGTGCTGGCCTCGATCAGCTCCTTGAGCTCGCGTTTGCGCTGGGTCACGTCGCTGGCCAGGCCCTCCACGAACTGGGGCCGGCCCTGGGCGTCGCGCACCAATTGGGCCCGCAGGGAGAGCCAGATCTGGCGGCCGTCCTTGGCCCGCAGGCCGATCTCGAAGCCATCCACCGCTCCGGCCTCCTGGATTTGGCGCAGGAACTGCTGGTGACGCTGACGATCCCGGGGGCTTTTCAGGATCACCTCGCCGCTCGTCAGCTCCTCCAGGCGGTATCCGGTGACGGTCAGCAACGAGGGGCTGGCCTCCAACAGGCGGCCGGACAGGTCCCAGCGGAAATGCACGTCCAGCAGGTTTTGGTAGATGGCCCGATACTTGCGCTCGCTCTCCCGTATCTCGCGCTCCAGGCGCTGGAAATGGCTCAGATCGGTGCAGGCCAGGATCATCCCGGCCCCCGGCCAGTCCGGTTCCAGCAGCGAGGCCGACACCAGGCAGGGCCGGGCCGGGCCGGCGGCGGTGAGCAGCGCCGCCTCCCCCCGCCAGACGCCCTGGCCCGACCATGACTCCAGGCCGGGCCAGGGTCCGGGCGGAACGAAGAGCCCCTCCCGGGGCCGCCCGATCAGGTCGTCGACCGAGTCGCGTCCGGTCAGGGCGGCCAGGACCGGGTTGGCCCAGGCCACCAAACCATCCTTGACGTGCAGCAAGCCCTGGGGCAGGGCCTGGGTGACGGCCTGGGCGAAATGCTTGGGCGAAACCACCTGGCCATAGCGGGTGATGGCCCAATACGCGGTCAGGGCGAAGGGCAGCATGGACAGGCTGTCCAGCAGCGGCAGTTCGGGCCACCAGCGAAACGCCAGCGAGTTCAGGGTGGCGCCGGCCACGGAGACGGCCGACCCCGCGGCCACCATGATCTTTTCCCGCCGCACCAGGGGTCGCGGTTCGCGCCGGGCCTGGAGGGCGATGGCGATGGTGAAGGCCAGGACCAGGCTCACCGTCACCAGGCCCAGGGCGTAGTGGGTCCAGCCGGGGATGGCTGGGAAGCCCAGCCGGTTCTCCAGGGGGTGGGGGTGCACCCGCCCGGGCCAGATCAGGATCAGCGGGTAATAGATGGCGAACAGGGACAGCAGCCAGCGCCGCCGCCGCCGGTTCTGGCCGCCGTGGATGGACCACAAAAGGTCCACCGAGAGGGCCGAGACGGCCACGATCAGGATCGAGAGCAGGCTGCGGACCTGGAAGCCGGCCTCCGCCCCCAGGATCAAGGTCGACTGGGTGACGGCCAGGTCGAAAAAGGCCCACCCCAGCACCGCCACCAGCCAACTGGCCAGAGAGTTGGTCTTGGGGTGATCGGGATCCAGGTGTCCCAGTTGACGCAGGAAGGCGACCACGTAAGCCGTGGTGACCATGAGGTTGATGGTGTAGAACCAGAACGAAACCGCGCTGGCCATGGCCTTACCGCCGGCCGTCCGGATTAATAGGTGTCGATAACTATACGCACCCGTAGTATCATAGCCCTGAAACCCCACGCAAGCCCCAGTGTCTGCCCCATGAGGCGTCTTACCCGCGATCGACCGAGGCGGGGGATGCTTTTCACTTGGAAACAGTAAAAAAAAACTAGTACCCTTTAGACTTGGAAGTAATCGCGGCCAATAGCCTCCTTTTCCATGGCGGCGACAATGGCCTTGGAACCGGTGGCCAAGCCGGATTGCGCCAATTGGTGTTTCCTCCCCCCAGGGAGAGTTAAACCGCGAGGTGAAAGGCATGAAAAACCTGAGGTTAGGCGGCAAGATCGGCGGCGGCTTCGGCCTTCTCATCCTGATCGCGTTGATCCTGGGGGGGTTGGCGGTCTGGAACATGAGCGCGGCGGCGCGCAATTCCAGGATATTGGCCCAGGAATACGTCCCAGAGGTCATGGTGGCCGGGGACATCGAGCGCAACTACCAGCTCTACATGTTCGACATGCGCGGCTACGCCATGAGCCAGCGCGACGACCTGTATACGCTGGCCCAGGGACACGCCAATCGGGTGAAGAAGGCCCTGGCCGAGGCCAACGAACTGGCCAGTAAGTCGGAACACCTGGCCAAGCTGCGCGAAACCGCCAACGCCATCGGCGCCACCTTGAACCAATACGAGGCCCTGGTGGCCAAGACGGTGGAGGTCGACGGGGCCATCGACGCCGCGCGCAAGAACATGGACGACAACGCCGCCCTATTCGTCGAGAGCGCGCATAGCTTCCAGAGATCGCAACTGCAGAAACTGGACGCCGAAACCGGAGCCGTGGACGCGGCCCGGCTGCGGGAGCGCCAACGCAAGGTCAACGTGGTCAACTCCATCGTCGAGCTTGGCAACTCCATCCGGGTCGCCAACTTCCGGGCCCAGGCCCTGCGCAACACCAAGCTGGTCCAGGACGCCCTGGGCAATTTCGACAAGATCCGCAACCTGATCGAGGAGATACGCCCTCTGGTGCGGCAAGAGCAAAACCTGAGGGAATTGGCCGCCATCCAGAACGCCGCCAACGGCTATCGCGATTCCATCACGGCCTTTGTCAAAAGCTGGGAGGCGCTGCAGGACCTAACCAAGCAACGCGAGAAGGTGGCCAACCAGTTGGTGGCCCTGGTGCAAGAGGTCTCCAAGTCCGGCGTCGAAAACACTCGCCAGCTTTCCATCGAGGCCGAGTCCAGCCTGACCATGTCCAACTATGTGATGGTGATCGGCCTGGTGGTGGCGCTGATCCTGGGCGTCCTGGTGGCCATCCTGATCACCCGCAGCATCGTCAACCCGGTGCGCACCACCGTGGACGCGGTGGGCCAGGCGGCCAAGGGCGACTTCTCCTTCACCCTGGACAAGAACCTGCTGGCCCGGGGTGACGAACTGGGCGATATGTTGCGCGACGTGGACAAGATGGCCGAGAACCTCTCGGTGGTGGTGACCGAGTCCACCGCCGCGGCCGAGACCGTGGCCACCAGCGCCGGTGAGATCAGCCAGGGCAACCAGGATCTGTCCGAGCGCACCCAGCAGCAGGCCAGCGCCATCGAGGAGACGGCCAGCTCCATCGAGGAAATGACCAGCAGCGTCAAACAAAACGCCAACAACTCCCAGCAGGCCAACGAGCTGGCCCGGCGCACCGCCACCATGGCGGTGCAGGGCGGCGAGGTGGTCCAGCGCACGGTGGGGGCCATGGCCGCGGTCACCGAGTCGAGCAAGAAGATCAGCGACATCATCAACGTGGTCAACGAGATAGCCTTCCAGACCAACCTGTTGGCCTTGAACGCGGCCGTGGAGGCG
>JAIUYB010000070.1 GCA_020216625.1 Desulfarculus sp. | reverse complement strand
ATTTCGTTTCTCTTCACGCCGGGGACTATTACTGGCCGGCCTTCAACCTGGCCGACGCGGCCATCAGCGTGGGGGGGGTGGCGCTGGCGGTGCTGCTCTGGCGGCAGCCGGACCAGGGACCAACCCCGGCCAAGGGTTGAATCACGGTCTTGCTCCAGTTCCCCGGCCAGCGGCCGACGGCCCACAAGGCATTTGGCGACGCCCCCCCGGGCGGCTCGGCGCAACCGGGCCGCCCATGGTGTTTCCCGCCGCCAGCGCCTGGCGCGGCATGATGTTCCGGGACGGCCAAAGCTGGTAGAATCGCCCCCAGGGCCCGGCCGCCAGCCGGAGACCCAGCCGAGGGGGGACGCGTGAAATTCATTCCCAATATGATCTGCCCGCCAGGCCTGGGCGGACTTTGCGCCATCGGCACCGCCGCCACCGCCATCGGCGTGGTCGTTGTGGCAATACTTAATGTTTTCACGCCATTGGAATATTTTCTGGCTCGTCGGGCCGAGGTCATGGGCGGCGGCTGGGAAGCGGCGGTGCCCATCGCCATCCGGCGCGGCCTCATCCTCGTCGGGGTGATACTGGTCAACACCACCCTGATCTCCTGGTTGATGAGCCGCAGCCTGCGCCCCCTGAGCACGTGCCTGCAAATGTTGTCCCAGGGAAGTCAGCCCGATCCGGAAACCCTGGCCCAGGGCCGTCGCCGCCTGTTGAACATCCCCTTCGGCTTCGTGCCCTTCAACATGGTCGGCTGGTTGGCCGCCTCGCTGATCATCTATGGCGTGTCCTATTTAGTTCACAACCTGGACCAGCGCTCGGCCCTGGTCCTGGCGATTCGCTCCCTGATGGTGGGCGTGATTTCCAGCTCGGTGGCCTTCTTTTGGCTGGAAGAACACGCCCGACGCAAGCTGGTGCCGCTGCTGTTTCCCGAGGGGCATTTGGACCAAGTGGCGGGGGCGCACCGCATCTCGATCCGGCGGCGAATTTACGCCTTGTACTGGCTGGGCAACCTGTTGCCCATGGTGATCCTGCTAGTCACCCTGTTCATCCTGCAATACGAGGTGGAGTTCCAGGTCATTTCCGCGGCGGATTACGGCCGGGGCATCATCCTGTTCACCCTGGTGCTGGCGGGGGTGACCTTCGTGAGCGTGGCCATCCTGAACCATCTGGTGGCCCGGTCCATCAGTCATCCCCTGGAGCAGATGGTGCGGGGGGTGCGCGAGGTGCAGCGGGGCAACTACCAAATTCGCTTTCCGGTGGTGAGCAACGACGAGATCGGGGCCCTGGGCGACGCCGGTAATATGCTGATCCAGGGCCTGGCCGAGCGGGAGCTATTGCACAATTTATTCGGTAAATACGTGACCCCGGAGATCCGGGACGAGATCCTGCAGGGCCGCATCGCCTTCCTGGGCGACCGCCGCGAGGCCACGGTGATGTTCGCCGACCTGCGCAATTTCACGGTCTACGTGGAGGCCCACCCGCCGGAGGTGGTCATCGCCGACATGCGGGCCTACTTCACGGCCATGCACCGGGCCATCCGGGCCCACGGCGGGGTGGTGCTGCAGTTCGCCGGCGACCAGATCGAGGCCGCCTTCGGGGTTCCGGTGGCCCGGCCCGATCACGCCGACGCGGCGGTGCGGGCGGCCCTGGCCATGCGGGCGGCCCTGGCCGAGCTGAACCGCCAGCGCGTGGCCGAGGGCCGGGAGGCCATCGCCCATGGGGTGGGCATCCACTCCGGCAAGGTCCTGGCCGGTAACTCCGGCAGCGAGGACCAGAGCGCCTACGCCCTGATCGGCGACACCGTGAACCTGGCCTCGCGCATCCAGGACCTGACCAAGAAAATCGGCTGCGACATCCTGGTCAGCCAGCAGACCGCCGACCGCCTGCAGGAGATATATCCCTTTGGCGAACCCTCCTCGCACCAGGTCAAGGGCGCCTCGCGCCCGGTGCTGGTGATGCCGGTGATGTAAGCGGTTATTCCGGCAGGCTGAAGCGCCAGGCGCAGAACCACTCCTCGGGGTGGTCGTCCGGCGGGCAGCCGATGCACTCGGTGACGATGCGGGCGTCGATGCCCCGGGCGAAGCCGGGGAACTCCACCACCCCCGCCGAGCGGCAGGGATAGTCGTCCAGGCCCCGGCGCTTGCGGGTGGACTGCACCCGGCAGTCGTTCATCTGGAAGACGAAGCTCCCCGGTCCCTCGTCGACGATGGATTGGCGGTTGATGATGCCATAGGCCCGCATGGCCAGGGCCGCCTTGAGCCCCTCCAGGCCGCAGTCCTTGGCCAATCCCAGCAGGCGACGCACCCGGCCGGCCTCGTAGGGCCCGAAGCGCACCCAGCAGGTGTCGTTGAGGCGCTTGGCCTGCTCCATGCCCCGGCGCCGCTCCACGGCCTGGAACCAGAGCCCGTCGGCGGCCAGCCAGTTGGCGGCCTGGGCCTGGGCCAGCTCGTGCATCTCCTCGCGGCGCATGCGCTTCAGGGCCTCGGGCACCCCGCGCTCGTCCACCGCGAAACCCAGGATTTTGCCCAGGCGTTTCATCTGGATGGCCAGGGCGGCCGCGAAAACCTCGTCCTCCAGCTCCAGGGCCAGGTCCCAGCCCAGGTTGTACTCGGCCTCGCGGAACCAGAGCCCATAGTGGATCAGGGTGCGGTGGAAGATGTCCACCACGTAGCTGATCATGGTCTCGTGATCCAGCTCCTCCACCGATCGCGGCAACCGTTCCATGTTTTTTCGCCTCGTTGCAGGATGTCCACCGGTCGGGCGGGGCCATTGTTCCAAGACCGGCCCCGGATGTCAATTCGGGAGCGCCGCCCGCGGATTTGGCCTGGGCCCAGGCGCCGTGATCAGGAAGATGCTATGCTTTCTCTCAGCGCCCAATGGGTGGGCCGGAGCGGTCCCGCCCGCCGCAGTCCCGGCCGCCAACTGGAGGCCCGCGTGGCATTGCTCGCACCCATCTTCCGGCTGGTCTTGGTTCTGGCCAACGCCGCTCTATTTCTGGCCGTCCCATTGGCTGGCACCGCCTCGGCCCAGGTCGCGGCCGGGTCGCGGGACCCGCGCCACCTGGCCTTTTTCCCACCGGTCCAGACCAGCGGCCAGGTGCGCATCGGCTTGCACCCAGCGCCCGAGGCGGTGGGCCGGCCGGTGGTGGTGAGTTTCGGGATGCCGTTTCCGCCGGGGTTCGTCTCCGATCCCGCGCGCATCTCGCTGGTGGACAACATCGGCAAGGAACTGCCCATCCGCGTGGCGGTTCTGGGACGCTGGCCCCAGGGCATGCCTGGCGCGGGCTCGCTGCGCGCGGTGCTGATCCAGTTCGAGGACTACCTGGGCGCGGACCTGGAACGGCATTACCTGGTGCGTTGGGGAGAGCACCGACGCTTGAGCGAGCGCCGGACCTGGCCCGCTCGTCAAGGCTGGCTGCCGGTGCGGGACGGCTCCTACCCCGAAGGTGCGGTGAGCGAGCCGCCGGTCTACGTGACTCTGCCCCCGGAGTGGCTGGGTCAGTGCCTGCTCAAGGGTCGGGTCAACCCCGGCGGGACCAACCCCGGCTTCGCCTGGTACGACCAGGCCATGAACGCCTATTTCTCCACCGCCATCAATCAATTCCCGCACCCGGTGGAGGACAAGCACCTTATCTCCTATCAGCGCGGCAACGAGCCCTGGCTCTACGACCGGGCCATGGCCTTGTTCGTGGTCTACATCCGCCAGGGCGGGCTGGAGCCCCTGCGCCAGGCCCACCGCGCCGCGCAGTATTACGCCAGCCTGGTGGGACCGGACGGCAGGTTCGGCCTGCTGGATGAGCGCCGGGGTCCGGACATGAAGTACGGCTATCAGGAGTGCCTGGCCACCGACTACTGGCTGACCGGCGACGAGAGCCTCAAGGAGGCCTCCCGCCGGGTGGCGGCCTTGTTGGGCGGAAGCTGGAAGCCGGCCTACAACCCCGAGCGGGGTTTTTGGAACGAACGCGGGCTGGCCTTCGCCCTGCTCAACGCCACAGTGGCCTATGAGCTGTTGGACGAGCCGGTTTGGCTGGACCAGGCCCGGGCGCAGTTCCAGGCCGCGCACAGCCTGCAATTCAATCCCCCACCCGGCGCGCCGGCCGGCACCGGCTGCCTGGTGCACCGGGGCAAGCAGCATGGCGAGAAGGGCGAGAACCTGGAGGGGTGGTATTGCAGCCCCTGGATGGGCGCGCTGTTGGCCGACGCCATGCTGCGCTACTACCTGGTCAGCGGCGATTCCCGGACCCCGGAGTCGATCCTGGGCCTGGGGCGCTTCGTGGCCCGGATGGGGCTCTACAGCGTCGAGACCCCCCAGAGCAAGCGCCCCTACCTGGTGCCCAGCTACATCGCCAGCGCCGAGGACCCGGCGCGTTCGCTCAACGAGCGCACCACCGATCAGCAGCACGCCCTGGACGTGGCCCGCTCCCTGGCCCTGGCTCTGTATTTCTGCCCGCCCGGCGACCCCGTTCGCCCGGAGCTGGAAAAGGCCCTGGACGAGCTGCTGGACACCGCGCGCTATGATTTCGAGCGCAACCACAACAAACTGGGCGCCAAGTTCGCCAAGCCCAGCCATCCCCTCAACCCGCCCCGGCGCTTCAGTTGGTGGTTCCGCACCACCGCCGACCTGGACTGGCTGCTGCAACCGCGCTGAGGGAGGGGCTGGTTCAGGCCGGAGCGGAGGGAGGGGCGTCATCCCGAGCCAAGCGACGGCGCAGCGACAACAACCAGGCCCCGCCGGCCAACCCGGCGGCGGCCAGGGCCGGCCAGGTCCAGCCGCCCAGCCAGTAGAGCCCCGCCGCCGGGGCCAAGAGGGCCAGGGACAGGGCCAGCTCCCCGAGCATCTCCCGCGCCACCCGCCGGCCGCCCACCCCGCCCAGGCGCAGGCAGATCAGGCATTGATGCAGGTCCACCAGGACCCCGGCCAGGGCGATCAGGCCCACCGCGATCAGCGGTTGCCCCAGCCAGCCGCCCACCAGGGCCGCCCCGCACCGGGCCGCGAATTTGGCCCCGTTGTAGGCCAGGGTGATCTGGGCCCGGCCCAGGATCAGGGGCACCAGGCTCAGGGGGCCGGCCAGGATCTCCAACAAAAACCAGGGGGCCAGGATCTGGGCCATCACTCCGGCGGAGCGCCAGTTGGGTCCAAAGGCCAGGGTGAAGACCGGCTCGGCCAAAAGCCCGGTGAAGACCATGCCGAAGACCGTGGTGCGAACGAGGAAGCCCAGGGAGCGGCCCAGGCTCTGCCCCATGCCGCCGGTGCGCTGATATTCCTCGGCCCCGTGGCCGTAGAAGGCCTGGCCCACGCTGGTGCTGACGATCTGCCTGGGCAGGCCGGCCAGGTTGCGGGCGAAGACGAAGAAGCCCACCGTCTCGGGCGGGAATTGGTTGCCCAGGATCAGCACCGGCAGGGACATGCTGGTGGCGGCCAGGACCCAATTCCAGAGCTGGACCAGGGGGAACTGGCGGTGGTCGCGGGCGGCCGGGCCCAGCTCGGCCGGGGAGGGCAGGGCGGGGGGCTGGGCGTTTTTCAATAGCGGCCAGAGACTGAACCCGCCCAGCAGGATGCCGGCCAGGGCCCCCAGCAGATTGCCCCACAGGAGATAGCCCACCCCGCTGCCGCCCCACAGGCCCAGGGCGATGGTGATGCCCCGGGTGGCGGCGGTGGTGGTCAGATTCATGGCCGCCAGGGCCCCCAGGTTCTTTTGGTAGGTCAGCGCCGACTCCACCAGGCTGGCCAGGGAGCCGGCCACGAAGAGCAGGGGGATGAACAGCACCCAGCCGCCGAGCTCCGCCCCGCCCACCAGCTCGGCCAGCCACCGCGGCGAAAAGAGCGCTGGCGGCAGCATCACGAGGGTCAGGCCCAGAGTCAGAATCAGGCACAGGCCCAGCAAGGCCCGGGCCTGGCGGCGGTCGCGGGCCAGGGGCAGGGCCTGGAAATAACCCAGGCTGCCGAAGCTGGTGGCCCAACTGGCGGCGGCCGCCAGCAGCTGATAGAGGCCGAAGTCCTGGGGCAGGAAAAGGCGGCTGACCACCGGGGTGGACCCCAGGGAGATGACCAGCGACAGACCGCGGCTGAAGGAGAGCTTGAGCAGTTGGCCGACCAGGCCGCCCGGATCGCTTTTGGCCAAGTGCCTTCCCCGTGGGGTTGGGGGCGTCGGCGGCCGGGGCGGGCCGCCCATGATGAATCAGGCCCCAAGCTAACAGACCGGGGGCTGGCGATCAATAGTCCCGGCGAGGGATTGAACCCGCGCGGCGGATGTTATAATTGGCCGGGATGCCCGCTCGCCCAACCACGCAAGCCGGATGGACCGCTTGGACTTCACCACCAGCCACCTGCTCTTGGCCTTCGGGCTCACCCTCCTGGCCGGCCTGTCCACCGGCATCGGCAGCGCCCTGGCCTTTGTCACCAAGCACACCAACACCCGCTTTCTGGCCCTGGCCCTGGGCTTCTCGGCCGGGGTGATGATCTACGTCTCCTTCGTGGAGATTTTGCGCAAGGCGCGCCAGAGCCTGGTGGCCGTCTGGGGCGAACCGGCCGGAAGCTGGGCCACGGCGGCGGCCTTCTTTGGCGGCATCGCTCTCATCGCCGTCATCGACCGCCTGGTGCCCGAGGCCGAGAACCCCCACGAGGCCCACCCGGTGGAGGACATCGGCAACAAGCGCAAGGCTCATCACCAGAAGGCCCTGTTGCGCATGGGGTTGATGTCGGCCCTGGCCATCGGCATCCACAACTTCCCCGAGGGGTTGGCCACCTTCACCGCCGCCCTGGCCGACCCCCAGTTGGGCGTGGCCATCGCGGTGGCCATCGCCATCCACAACATCCCGGAGGGCGTGGCGGTGGCGGTGCCGATCTTCTACGCCACCGGCAGCCGAAGAAGGGCCTTCCGCCTCTCGTTCCTCTCCGGCCTGTCCGAGCCGGTGGGCGCGGTCCTGGGCTGGCTGGCGCTGATGCCCTTCATGCACGGCCCGATGTTCGGCATCATCTTCGGCGCGGTGGCCGGGATCATGGTCTTCATCTCGCTGGACCAGCTTTTGCCCACAGCCGAGAAGTACGGCGAGCACCACCTGGCCATCTACGGGCTGGTGGGGGGCATGGCCTTGATGGCCCTGAGCCTGTTGCTGTTGTTGTAAGCCAGGCTGAAAAATTCAGGTCACGAGATGGTAACGCTTTGGCCTGACTTGACTTGTCCGCACTTAAACGCCAACATGGCACCCGGGGTCGCGCCCAGCGGCGGCCCCAGATAATATTGGCGAAGGACCCGCCAACCATTCCAGGGAGTTGTCTCATGTCCAGTCCCGAGATACCGGTCGGCCACAATTTCATCCGCGCCATCATCGAGGAAGACAACGCCAGCGGCAAATGGGGCGGCCGAGTGGCCACCCGCTTTCCTCCCGAGCCCAACGGCTATCTGCACATCGGCCACGCCAAGAGCATCTGCCTGAACTTCGGGCTGGCCCTGGAATACGGCGGCACCTGCAACCTGCGCTTCGACGACACCAATCCGGTAAAGGAAGAGGTGGAATACGTCGATTCCATCATGGCCGACATCCGCTGGCTGGGTTTCGATTGGGAGGACCGGCTCTTCTACGCCTCCGACTACTTCGAGCAGTTGCACGACTACGCCGTGCAGCTCATCCGCGCCGGCAAGGCCTACGTCTGCGACCTCAGCGCCGACGAAGTGCGCCAGTATCGCGGCACGCTCACCGAACCCGGCAAGGAGAGCCCCTTCCGCAACCGCTCCGTCGAGGAGAACCTCGACCTGTTCGAGCGCATGCGCGCGGGCGAGTTTCCCGACGGCGCGCGCACGCTGCGGGCCAAGATCGACATGGCCTCGCCCAACCTGAATCTGCGCGATCCGGTGATGTACCGGATCCTGCACGCCAGCCATCACCGCACGGGCGACAAGTGGTGCATCTACCCGATGTACGATTTCGCGCACGGCCAGTCGGACTCGATCGAGGGGATCACGCACTCCATTTGCACGCTGGAATTCGAGGACCACCGGCCGCTCTATGACTGGTACATCCAGAACCTCGGCATCTATGCGCCCCAACAGATCGAGTTCGACCGCCTCAATCTTACTTACACCGTACTTAGTAAGCGCCGCCTGCTGGCGCTGGTGCAGGGCGGCTACGTGCGCGGATGGGACGACCCGCGCATGCCCACTCTTTCCGGAATCCGCCGCCGCGGCTACACCCCCGAGGCCATCCGCGCCTTCGCCAGCCGCATCGGCGTGAGCAAGACCAACGGGATCGTCGAACTGTCGCTGCTGGAGCACGCGGTCCGCGAGGATCTGAACAAGCGCGCCCCGCGCGTGATGGCCGTCCTGCGGCCGTTGCGGCTGGTGATTGAAAACTATCCTGAAGGCCAGACCGAACAACTCGAGGCCGTCAACAACCCCGAGGACGAAAGCATGGGAGTGCGCCGGGTGCCCTTTTCCAAAGTCCTCTATATCGAGCAGGACGACTTCCGTGAGAATCCGCCCAAGCAGTATTACCGGCTGTCACCCGGACGCGAAGTCCGCTTGCGGTACGGCTACTTCATCACCTGCAAGGACGTCGTCAAAGACGCTGCAGGCAATGTTATCGAGCTCCGCTGCACCTATGATCCCGCGACTCGCGGCGGCAACGCCCCGGACGGCC
>JAIUYB010000069.1 GCA_020216625.1 Desulfarculus sp. | reverse complement strand
CCGGGGCGGCGGCCTGGGCCCTGGGCTGGCTGGGCGGGAGCGAGGCCAGGGGCGCGCTTCTGACTCGGCTTGGCGACCCGCGCCTGTTGGAGTTCCCGTGGGGCGACACCCTCCAGTCCGTCAGCGTGGGGCAATTGGCCCAAGGCTCCCTGGATCGCCTGAAAATCACCAATCCAGCCCCTAAAAAAGCCCCCTAACTCCCTACCTCCGGTTTTACAATTAAATTCATATAGCTTGGCTGGCGCCCCAATGGGCATGGACCTCAAGGAGGAAAATGCCTTGACAGCGCGAACGGCAATACGATAATAGATACCATTATCGAAACGCCAACCTTAACGGAGGGCCATGAGCATGGACGTCCTGATGCTGTCCAGGCTGCAATTCGCGGCCGCCACCTTCTTCCACTTCCTTTTCGTTCCCCTCACTCTGGGCCTCTCGCTGCTCACCGCCATCATGGAAACCCGCTATGTAACCAGCGGCGACGAGGATTACAAACGGATGGCCAAGTTCTGGGGCAAGCTGTTCCTCATCAACTTCGCCGTCGGGGTGGTGACCGGCATCACCCTGGAGTTCCAGTTCGGCACCAACTGGAGCCGCTACAGCCAGTATGTGGGCGACATCTTCGGTTCGCTGCTGGCGGTGGAGGCGACCCTGGCCTTCTTCCTGGAGTCCACCTTCATCGCGGTCTGGGTTTTCGGGTGGAACAAGCTCTCGCCCAAGCTGCACGCCACCACCATCTGGCTGGTGGCCATCGCCAGCAACCTCAGCGCCTACTGGATCCTGGCCGCCAACAGCTTCATGCAGCATCCGGTGGGTTACGTGATCCGCAACGGCCGGGCCGAGCTGGATGATTTCTTGGCCATCGTCACCCAGAAATGGGCCATCCTGGAGTTCGTGCACACCCTGAGTGGAGCCTACATCCTGGCCGCCTTCTTTGTGATGGGCATCAGCGCCTGGCACCTGCTGCGGGGCAACGAGGTGGATCTGTTCAAGAAGAGCTTCAAGCTGGCCGCGATCTGGGCGTTGATCTTCAGCATCTTCGTGGCCATCAACGGCGACCTGAGTGGCAAGGAGGTGGCCGAGAAGCAGCCCACCAAGCTGGCGGCCATGGAGGGCCTGTGGGAGACCACCAAGGCCGCGCCGATGTACCTGCTGCTCTGGCCTGATCAGAAAAACGCCCGCAACAGCGTGGAGGCCCTGCCCATCCCCGGGGCGCTATCCTTCCTGGCTTTCGGCGATTTCAGCGCCGAGGTCAAGGGCCTCAAGGACTTCCCGGTCAAGGACCGGCCGCCGGTGCTGCCCACCTATCTGGGCTTCCGTCTGATGGTGGGCCTGGGCGCCCTGTTCATCCTGGTCTCCATCTGGGCCTTCCTTAAGCGCAAGGACCCCCAGTCCAGCCCCAAGCTGCTCAAGCTGCTGCCCTGGCTGATCCCGCTGCCCTACCTGGCCCTGGAGGCCGGTTGGCTGGTGGCGGAGGTGGGACGCCAGCCCTGGATTGTGTGGGGGATGATGCGCACCGCCGACGCGGCCAGCCCGGTGGCGGTCAGCCAGGTGGCAACCACCCTGGTGGCCTTCATCCTGATCTACGGCCTGTTGGGCGCCGCCGCCTTCTGGCTGATTTTCCGCAACGCCCGCAAGGGTCCCGCGCCGGTCAAGGCCAACTAAGGGGAAGGGGAGGTTAGCGCCATGTTGGAAACCATCTGGTTCGTGCTTTGGGGCGTCCTGTGGGCGGTTTATTTCATGCTGGACGGCTTCGACCTGGGCCTGGGCGCGCTGTTGCCGGCCCTGGGCAAGAGCGAGCAGGACAAACGCGTCATCTACAACGCCATGGGCCCCTTTTGGGATGGCAACGAGGTCTGGCTGATCACCGCCGGCGGGGTCACCTTCGCCGCGTTTCCCGGCACCTACGCGGTGATGTTCAGCTCCCTCTACTCGGCCCTGATGCTGCTCCTTTTCGCGCTGATCCTGCGCGGGGTGGCTTTTGAGTTCCGGGGCAAGGTCGAAAGCCCGGCCTGGAAGTCGATCTGGGACGCCTGCCTCTGGCTGGGCAGCTTCCTGCCGGCACTGTTGCTGGGCGTGGCCTTCGCCAACATCTTCATGGGCATCCCCATCGACCAGAAGGGCGTTTATCAAGGGACCCTGTTCACCTTGCTCAATCCCTATGGCCTGTTGGGCGGGATCCTCTTCGTGTTGTTGTTCATGACCCACGGCAGCCTGTGGCTGGCCATCAAGGCCAGCGGCGAGCTGGAGGTCCGCGCCCAGGCCATGGCCAAGAAGATCTGGCCCGTCCTCCTGGTGGTGGCGGTGGTCTTCCTGGCGGCCACTTGGTTCTACACCCGGCTCTGGGCCAACTATCTGACCTACATCTGGCTGTGGATCCTGCCGCTGTTGGCGGTGGCCGGCCTGCTCTTGAGCCGTGTGTTCATGGCCCAAGGTGCGTGGTGGAAGGCCTGGGGGGCCTCGTCCATCATGATCGTGGGCTGCACCTTGTTCGGGGTGGCCGGACTCTATCCCAACCTACTGCCCAGCAGCCTGAACCCGGCCTGGTCCATGACCGTCACCAATTCCTCCTCCAGCCCCCTGACCCTGAAGATCATGCTAGGGGTGGCCTTGGTGATGGTTCCGATCGTGCTGGCCTACCAAGCCTGGGCCTATGCGACCTTCAGCCACAAGATCACCGACCAGGATCTGGCCTACGAGGAGGCCTACTGAGAAGGCGCGGGTGGGTTTCATCCTCCGGCGGCTGGGCAAGGGCGGGGTCGATCCCCGCCCTTGCTTTGGCTGGAAGAGCAGGGGCGGGGGAGATTCGCGGCCAGGCCCGACGCCGGGACCGGCCGGCGGCTCAGGCCCGGCCGAGCTGGCTCAGGCGGCAGTCGTCACCCATCACCAGCCCGCAATCCTGCTGGGGCGAGACCACATGGGCGTTGACCGGCTCCGGGAAGCCCTTGACCAGGGCGCAGAGGCTCTTTTCCACCTTCACCGCTGGTCCGGCCAAGGCCAGGAACTGGTCGGAGACGATGATCTCGCCGCCCTCGGCCAGGGTCTGCAGGCGGGCGGTGAGGTTGACCGGTCCGCCCACGATGCCGTACTTGGTGCGGGCCTTGCTGCCGATGTTGCCCACCACCACCTCGCCGGCGTTCAAGGCGATGGCTGTGGCCAACTCGGGCAAGCCCTCCTGGCGGGCCTGGCAGTTGAAATCCTGGCTGGCCTGGCGCACCTCCAGCGAGCAGCACAGGGCCCGGCGCACCGCCTGCTCGATGGGCTGGTCAAGGGTGTCGAAAAAGGCCAGGGCCGCGTCGCCCAAAAAGTCCACGATGATGCCCTGGTGCCCCTGAATGGCGTTGATGATGCCTTCCAGATAGCGGTTGACCACCGCGATGGTCTGTTCGGGACTGAGGCGCTCGCAGACTTGGGTGAAGCCGCGCACGTCGGTCAGCAGGATGGCCACCGAGCGCTGCTCACCACCCAGGCGGCGGGCCTCGGGCCGGCTCATCAGCTTGCGGGCCACCTCCTCGTCCACGTAGCGGCCGAAGGTGTCCTTGATGTAGTCGCGCTCCCGCAGACCGGCCAGCATTAGATTGAAGCCCATCGCCAACTGGCCCACCTCGTCGCAACATTCGTCGGGCTCCACCTCGGCGTAGTCGCCCCTGGAGACCCGCGCCGCCGCCTGGCCCAGGACCGCCACCCGCTTGGTGATGCCCCGGGTGACGGCCAATATGATCAGGCCCACGCAACCCAGGGAGAAGACCAGCGCCAGACCGTAGACGGCAAGGAAGCTGAAGACCGGGGCCAGGACCCGATCGCCGGGGGCGGTGAGCACCAGACGCCAGGGGGCCAGCTTGAGGGCGAAGAAGCCGCTGACCCGGCGGGCGGGATGGCCGGAGAGCAGGGTGCCGGAATCGCTCTGTCGCAGGGCGGCCAGGGTCTGGCTCTCCAGGGGGTCGCCGTTCTGGCCCAGGATGCCGCTTCGCGGCTGGTCATAGCCGTGGGAGGTCAGGATGCGGCCCTGACGGTCCACCAAAAGCACCTGGCTGGTCTGCCACCAGTGCAGGGCCTGAAGCCCCTCCAAGAAGAACTCCAGGGCCATGATCAGCTCCACCTTCCCGCTGGGTCGACCCTGATCGTCCTGGATCTGGTAGGAGAGGGTGACCAGGTTGGCCGATTCCGCGGTGGAGAACTCAGGGCCCGCCACCTGGGCCGGTCGCACCTGCTGGAAGCGCATGCCCCGTCGGCCCCTGGGTTGGGCGGCATCGGCGGATGGCGCGCCCGGATCGCCCATGCCCAAGCCCATGCCCCGGCCCAGGCCGCCGCTAGGCCCGCGTCCGCCGGGATGAGGGGCCATCTCCGGGGCGCCATCCGCCGCGGAGGAAGGCTCCGGCTCGACCTTGGCCCGCACCACCCCCGGCACCTTGGCCAGCAGCGCTTGCCACTGTTCGGCCGGCAGCTCGCGGCCGGCCTGGAGATCGGCCACCACCTTCAGCGTTTCTCCCGGTCGGGCCAGGCGCATGTCGATGACGTGGGCGGCCTCCTCCAGGCTGAACAGGGCCGATTCGCGCCATTGCTCCAGAAGGCGTTCGTGCAATTGCCAGAAGCCAACCAGTCCGGCGATTCCCAGCAACAGCAGCACCGGCAAGAGCAGGAGCACCAGGAAGCGTTGGCGCAGGGTCCGCAGGCGCATGCCATCCTCCGGCGTGGTGGAGCGGATGCCTCCAGTCTAGCCTAGTTGAGGTCGGCCGCGGATTCATCCGGCGGGTGGAGGTCGAATTTCTCGATCTTGCCGTAGAGAGTGGAACGGGCGATGCCCAGCAGCTTGGCGGCCTGATATTTGTTCCAGCCCACCTTGGCCAGCGTCTTGGCGATGATCAGCCGCTCTTGGTCCAGGAGGCGCCCGGCCCCGGCCAAGCTCGGACGCTCCGCCGGCCCAGGCGAATCTGGTTCGCCGGCCTGGAGGGCGGGCGGCAGGTGCTCCAGGCCCACCACCTCGCCTCGGCACATCAGGGCGCCGTGCTCCACCGCGTTGCGCAGCTCGCGCACGTTGCCCGGCCAGGAATAGGCCATCAGACGGGCCAGGCAGTCACGCTCGAAACCCAGAATGGGCTTGCCCAGCTTCTCGGCCTGGTTGCGCAGGAAGAAATTGGCCAGGAAGGGAATGTCCTCGGAGCGGACTCTCAGGGGAGGCACCTCCAGGCGCACCACGTTGAGGCGGTAGTAAAGGTCTTCGCGGAATAGACCGCGCTCCACCATCTCCTTGAGCACCTTGTTGGTGGCGGCCACGATGCGCACGTCCGCGGCCAGGGTCTGCTCGCCGCCCACCCGTTCGAACTCGCGGTCCTGGATCACCCGCAAGAGGGCCAACTGGGTCAGCGGGCTGATCTCGGCCACCTCGTCCAGAAAGATGGTGCCCCCCCGGGCCAGCTCGAAGCGCCCCACCTTGCGCCGGATGGCTCCGGTGAAGGCCCCCTTTTCGTGGCCGAACAGCTCGCTGCTCAAGAGGGTCTCGGGATAGGCCGAGCAGTTGACCACCACGAAGGGACCGCTGGCCCGCTTGCTGTAGCGGTGGATGGCCTCGGCCAACAGGCTCTTGCCGGTGCCGGACTCGCCCTCCAGGAGCACCGTGGTGTCGGTGGCCACCACGTTGTCCAACAGGTCGGCCATCTCTTGCACCTTGGGCGAGCCACCCATGACCTTGGCCAGATGGCGGCGCATCTCCAGGGTGCGCTGGGCCTGTTGGCGGCCCACCCGCTCGTTGATCAGGTTTTCGTAAAGCGCACGGATGCGCAGCATCACTCGCACCCGGCTCAAGAGGTTCTCCACGTCCACCGGTTTGGTCAGGAAGTCCTCGGCCCCCAGGTCCAAGGCTTTCAGGGCGCTGGGTTTGTCGTTCAGGGCCGAGAGGACCACCACCGGCACGTAGCGCAGACGGCCGTCGTCCTTGATCTGGCTCAGCACCTCCCAGCCGCTCAGCCCGGGCAGGATCAGGTCCAAGAGAACCAGGTCGAAATCCGCGCTGGCCAGACGATCCAACGCGGTTTCACCATCGGCGCAGACCTCGGCGGTCAGACCCTCTGATTCCAGCAAGGCGCGGAAGAAAAGCGCGCTGTCCGGCTCGTCCTCCACGATCAGGATCTGGCCGCCAGGTTTGCCCAGGGTCTGAAGGGGCTCGGTCATTGGGCCGGTTCGGGAGCCAGATGGCATTGCCGGCAAGACAGGGCCAGGCGCTCCAGGGTAAGGTCCTGGGTCAGCTCCGGCCGGGGAGACTCGGCCCCGGACAGACCCTTGCCCTCGATGAAAAGCTGGGGGCAGGTGCCGGCGCTGAGGTGCAGGCAGCGGGTCCAGGCGGGATCGGCGGGCATGACGAACCTCCCGGCGAGACGGTCGGGCGCGAAGGCCCGGCCGGTGAAGAGAAAAGACGCGGCAATTGTAGCATTTCCGGACAGTGGACTCAAGCCCGGCGGCCCGGAAAAACACCATCATACGCCTGGGTCATGCGGCCCTTGCCAGGCCGCGGCGCGACGGTGTAGTTTCCTGGTTCATGATCGTCGCCGACCTGCACATCCATTCCCGCTTCTCCCGGGCCACCGCCCGCGACCTGACCCCGGAGAGCCTCTGGCAAGCCGCCCAGATCAAGGGGGTGGATTTGCTGGGCGCGGGCGATTGCACCCATCCAGGCTGGCTGGCCGAACTGCGCGAAAAGCTGGTGGAAAACGACGATGGTGCTTATGTGTTGCGCCCGGAGCTGACCAGCGGCCCGGCCCAGGCGGTGCCCGGGGCCTGTCGACGGCCGGTGCGTTTTTTGCTCAGCGGCGAGATCAGTTGCATCTACAAGCGCCACGGGGCCACCCGCAAGGTCCACCTGGTGGTGATCCTGCCCGATTTCGCCGCGGCCGAGGCGATCAACCTGCGCCTGGGCCGCCTGGGCAACATCACCAGTGACGGTCGTCCCATCCTGGGCCTGGACGCCCGCGATTTGGTGGAGTTGGTGCTGGATTGCAGCCCGCGGGCGATCTGCATCCCGGCCCACATCTGGACCCCCTGGTTCAGCCTTTTCGGCTCCAAGAGCGGCTTCGACCGCATCGAGGACTGCTTCGCCGACCTCACCGGCCAGATTCACGCCCTGGAGACCGGGCTCTCCAGCGATCCGGCCATGAACTGGCGACTCTCGGCCCTGGACGGCTACACCCTGGTCAGCAATTCCGACGCCCACTCCCCGGCCAACCTGGCCCGGGAGGCCAACCTGCTCGACTGTCCGCCCACCTTCCCCGCCCTGGCCGCCGCCCTGGCCGATCCCTGGGGCAAGGGCTTCGTGGGAACCCTGGAGTTCTTTCCGGACGAGGGCAAGTACCATCTGGACGGCCATCGCAAGTGCAACGTCCGTCTGGAACCGGCCGAGACCCGCCGCTTGGGCGGGCGCTGCCCGGTCTGCGGCGGTCCCCTCACGGTGGGGGTGCTCTCCCGGGTGGAGGAACTGGCCGACCGGCCGCCGGGCGGCGGTCCAGCCCGAAGGCCAACCTTCGAATACCTGGTGCCCTTGGGCGAGGTTTTGGGAGAGGCGCTGCAAAAGGGCCCCCGCACCAAGGGGGTGCTCCAGGCCCAGGCCGATTTGATCCGCCGCCTGGGGCCAGAACTTTTCGTCCTGCGCCAAGCCAGCCTGGAGGACCTGGAGCGGGTGTGCGGTCCGGTCCTGGCCGAGGCCATCGGCCGCATGCGCGCGGGCAGGGTGTGGCTGGAGGGCGGCTACGACGGGGAGTTCGGGGTGGTCCGCCTCTTCGCCCCGGAGGAACGCCAGGAGTTGGCCGGCCAGGGCCGGCTCTGGCGCGGAGCGGAGAAGCCGCGCCCCCAACCGGCCCGAGAAAAGCCCAACCCCCCCTCCCAACCGCCTTCGGCGTCCGAATCTTCCCCACCCCTGGCCAAAACGGCGGGGGGCGCCGCTGTCCGCTTGAACCCCGAGCAATTGGCGGCGGTGGAGGCCAGCGGTTCGCCGTTGATCGTGCGCGCCGGGCCAGGCAGCGGCAAGACCCGGCTTCTGGTGGCCCGCGCCGCCCAGCGTCTGGCCGCCGGGGCAGACCCCGCCAGGGTGCAGTTGGTCACTTTCACCCGCAAGGCCGCCGGCGAACTGGGCCTGCGGCTGGCCGACGCCTGCCCCGCCGGGGTGGCGGTCCGGGCGGGCACCTTCCATTCCCTGGGACGCGAGGTCCTGGCCCAGGCCCTGGATGGGCCGCCCCTGGTCATTGACGAAGAAGAACGTCTGGCCCTGGTGGCCGAGTTGGCCAAAAAGGCCGGTCTCAAGGCCGGCGAACTGGGGCTGTGCCTGACCCTGGCCAAGCAACGGGTGGATGATCCGTCCGAACCCTGGCTGCGGCCCTGGTTCCGAGCCTACCAGGAGGCCCTGGCCCAGCGCCGAGCCGTGGACCTGGACGACCTGGTGCGCCGAGCGGTGCTCTGTCTGCGCGACGATCCGGGCCTGTCCCGGACCTGGCGCGAGCGCTTCCAGCACCTGCTGGTGGACGAATACCAGGACGTGAACCCAGCCCAGGTGGAGTTCCTGCGCGCCCTGGCCGGCCCCCAGTGCCAGCTGGCGGCCATTGGCGACCCGGACCAGGCCATCTATGGCTTCCGGGGGGCGGACCGCCGGCTCTTCGCCGCCTTTGGCCGCGACTTCCCCGGCGCGG
>JAIUYB010000068.1 GCA_020216625.1 Desulfarculus sp. | reverse complement strand
AAGAACAGCGAGCCGGACAAGAACAAGGTGCCCAAGACCATGACCGAGGTGGTCTTCGACACCTCCACCGCCAAGATTGGTTTGGTGCCGGCCGCTGGCGACAAGATCCGGGTGGCCTATGAACAAAAGGGCGACAAGTTCGTGGCCTTGAAGGTCATGAACGTGACCAAGCAGGATCTGCGCAAGAAGTGATGGCAATCGCCCCTCCACTCTCCAGGCTCCGGGGCGAACCCCCCACGATCCAGCCCCGGGGCCTGGAGCCCCCAAGGAGGTCTCGGTGAACCGCAAGCGAATGATCATTCTGGTGACCATGGACGTTCTGTTGATGGTCGAGCTGGTGTTGGCCATTGACTACGGACGTCAGCATCTGGACGAGATCGCCTACGCCTTCATGAAGGTGTTCGTGCCCCTGGCCTTTTTGACGGTGGTCGCCGCCCGTCTGGCGCTCAGACGCTGGGCCCCGGAGGACGTGCGTGACCAGTACCAGCCGGTGGGCATCGTCGGACCTTTGGGTGGAGGCCGGGGCTGGAAGGACCAGGGGGAGGGCTGAGACTTGGCCGGAGGTCTGGGCGCGAGATTGGGCCGGCTCTTCCGCAGCCGGCCGCCGGCGTCGGCGGATTTCCAGGACCTCAAGCTGAGGTTCCGGGAGTTCAAGTATCTCCTGCGCGCCAACAACGAGGTCCTGGCCATCATCGCCGAGATCGAGAACCGCCTGTTGGACGGCGGGGCCCTGGGTCTGGACTTCATCCGCTCCCGCTATATCGCGGCCAGCGCCAAGGTCTACAAGATGATCCGGCACCTGGCCCGTCTCTCCGGCGACCGCTACCCCGGGCTGCTGGCCGCCTTCGACGCCATCCGTCACGACATCGACGACGTGCTGGCCCCTGGGGAGGGCGTGGGCGAGCTGACCCTGCCCTTGAAGGCCATCGAGCGCGGCCAGGGCCACCTGGTGGGGGCCAAGGCCGCCAATCTGGCCCAGATCGCCCGCTCCGGCCATCCGGTCTGCGATGGCTTCGCCATCACCACCGACAGCTTTCGCCGCTTCATGAGTTTTTCCGGCCTGGATGGTCAGGTGCGCCAGGAGGTGATGCTCCTGGAGGACACCAGTTACCACAACCTCCTGGCCGCCAGCCGTCGCCTGCAAGATAAGGTGCGCCGCGCCCCCATGCCGCCCGAGGTGGTCGCCGCGCTTTTTGAGGCGGCCCAGGACCTCTACGACCGCCTGGGACGCGAGCCCCTGCTCTCTCTGCGCAGCAGCGCGGTGGGAGAGGACACCGAAACCTCTTTCGCCGGGCAATACACCAGCGTCTTGGGAGTGAGGCCGGAGGGGATGGAGGACGCCTATCGTCAGGTGGTGGCCAGTCTCTACTCACCCCAGGCCATCATGTATCGACGCAAGAACGGGCTCAAGGACGAGGACGCCGAGATGGCGGTGCTGGCCCAGGAGCTGTTGGCTCCGGAGGTCAGCGGAGTGATGTACAGCCGCGACCCCCTGGGCGGCGGCCGAGGGCAACTGATCATCAGCGCGGTCTACGGCCTGGGCCTGGGTTTGGTGGATGGCTCGGTGACGCCGGACATCCACCGGCTGGACCGCCACCACGGTCTGGCGCTGGCCTCCACCGAGCTGGGGTCCAAGGCCAGCCAGGTGGTCTCCGATGGTCACGGGGTTCGCACCCAGCCGGTGCCCGCCGAACGGGCCGGTCAAGCCGCCCTTGACCCGGAGCGGGTTTTGGAGTTGGCCCGCCTGGGCCTTTCGCTGGAAAAGGAATTTGGCCGCCCCCAGGACGTGGAGTGGGCCCTCGATGCCGACGCGCGCTTCATCATTCTGCAATCCCGTCCGCTGCAAATCCTGGATTCCACTCCGGGGCCAACCACGGCCCGGGCCCTGGGCGCGACTCCCATCCTGGAGGGCGGCCAAACCGCCTGCCCGGGGACGGCGGCCGGACTGGTCCACCCGGTGCGGGGCGAAAACGACCTGGCCGGTTTTCCGGACGGGGCGATCCTGGTGGCGCCCAACTCCTCGCCGGCCTTCGCCGCGGTGCTGCACCGGGCGGCCGGGGTGATCACCGAGGTGGGTGGGGTGACCGGACACATGGCCTCCCTGGCCCGGGAGTTCGGGGTGCCGGCCCTGGTGGGATGTCCCGGGGCCATGGCCGCGCTGACCCCGGGAACCCTCATCACCCTGGACGCCACCGCCCGCCGGGTCTTCCCCGGCAGGGTGGAGGCCATCCTGCACGCGACGTCCGATCAGGAACGGGGGCGGCCGGCTCTGGCCAGGACCAAGCCCTCCTGGTATCGCGCGGCCCAGCTCATCACCCCCTTGACCCTGACCAATCCCCGCTCGCCGGGGTTCACCCCGGCCCGCTGCGCCACCCTGCACGACATCATTCGCTTCGCGCACGAAAAGTCATTTCACGAAATGTTCGTGTTGGGCGACCGCATCGGCCAGGCGGCCAACGCCCAGGCCCGGCGGGTGGGCCACAAGCTGCCCTTCGAGCTGTGCCTGATCGACTTGGGTGGTGGGCTGCGCGAGAACGCCGGCAACCTGATCTGGTTGGAGGACGTGATCTCCGGCCCCGGCCGCGCCTTGTTGGAGGGCCTACTGGACCCGGCCATCGCCTGGGATCGGCCGCGACCGGTGAGCCTCAAGGGACTGGCCTCGGTCTTCAGCTCCTCCCTGTTGACCCCACCCAATGACGGCAAGGTGCGCGAGATGGGTCAACGGGCCTTCGCCATCGTCAGCGGCGACTACCTGAACTTCAACTCCCGGGTGGGCTATCATTTCGCGGCCCTGGACTGCTTTTGCGGCCCCAATCAGAACGACAACTACATCAACTTCCGCTTCGTGGGCGGGGCGGCCGCCGAGGACCGCCGGGTGCTGCGCGGCGAGTTGATCGTTAAGATCATGGGGGAGATGGGGTTCGTGGTGGAGCGCACCGGCGACGCGGTGAGCGCCTTCCTGAAGAAGTACGAACAGGAGGCAACCCTGGAGCACCTCAAGGCCATCGGTCGGCTGATCCTGTTCACCAGACAGATGGACATGCTGATGCACGACCGGAGCATGGTCGACTGGCTGGCCCGGGCCTTCCGCGAGGGCAATTACAACCTGGAGACCGCGCCAGCCGGAGGTGGGGCATGAATCCGCCCTCTCCCTATCGCCAACTGGCAAAGCGCATGATCGTCACCGCCCTGGCGGTGGCCCTGGCGCCGCTGTACATCATGGGCGCGGCGATCTATTTCTACTACAGCCTCACCGAGCAGGAGCGGACCCGGGAGGAGATCCGCACCCAGGTGGTGAACCGGGCCAGCTCCATCCAGGTCTTTTTGGCCGAGCGCACCTCGTTGTTGGAGGTGCTGGTCAACACCGCCAACCTGGGCGACCTCACCCGCCCGGGACGGCTCCAACAAGTCTTTGGCCTGTTGAACCGGCGCTCCTGGTCCTTCATGGACCTGGGGATCATCGACCACAACGGCGACCACCTGGTCTACGTGGGACCCTATCCCTTGGAGCACGAGAACTACAAGGCCGCCCGCTGGTTCCAGGAGACCATGCAGCGCGGGGTCTACGTCAGCGACGTTTTTCTCGGCGCGCGCGGGGTGCCACACTTCGTCATCGCGGTCAAGCACGAGGATGGCGACAACCCCTGGATTTTAAGGGCCACCATCGACAGCGACGTCTTCACCAAGCTGGTGCAATTGGCCCAGTTGGGCCTGAGTGGAGACGCCTTCATCGTCAACCGCGAGGGACTCTATCAGACCCCGCCCCGCTTTGGCGGCAAGGTCCTGGATCCGTCGGGCATCGACCTAAAGACCGTTCCACCGGGGGTCAGCGTCTCCCTGCGGGTGGACGGTCAGGGCCGCGAGCGGATGATGGCCTTCACCTGGTTGCCCAAGGAGGACTGGCTGTTGGTCATCATCCGCGACCCAGCCGAGAGCCTTGGACCCATGACCCTGGCTCGCAACGTCGAGATCGCGGTGCTGAGCCTGGGCAGCCTGTTGATCGTGGCGGCGATCCTGTTTCTGGTGCGCCTCTTGGTGCGTCAACTGGAGGCGGCCGATCGTCAGCGGGCCGATTGCGACGCCCAGCTGGTGCACTCGGCCCGCCTGGTCTCCATGGGTCGCATGGCCGCCGGAGTGGCCCATGAGATCAACAATCCCTTGGCCGCCATCGGGGAGTTGGCCGGGCTGATGGACGACCTGATGGACGAGCAGTTCGTGAACTCCAACCCCCGGGGACCCAAGTTCAAGCAGAATCTGGCCAAGATCCAGAGCCACGTCGAGCGGGCCCGGGCGGTGACCCACCGCCTGCTGGGCTTCGCCCGGCGCATGGAGCCCAGACAGGACTCGGTGGACCTCAACGAGGCCCTGGAAGAAACCTGCTCCTTCCTGGAGAAGGAGGCGATGTTCAAGCAGGTGACCATCGACAAGGACCTGGACCCGAGCCTGCCGCGGATCAAGACCGACCGCGCCCAGTTGCAGCAGGTTTTTCTGAACCTGTTGAACAACGCGCTGGACGCGGTGAAGGAGGGCGGCCACATCCGGCTGAGCACCCGCGCCGTCGGCGGCTACCTGGAGGCGCTGGTGGCCGACGACGGCCCGGGGATTCCGCCCGAGCTGAAGGACCGCATCTTCGACCCGTTCTTCACCACCAAGGGTCCGGGGCAGGGGACTGGCTTGGGGCTGTCCATCAGCCACTCGATAATGCAAAAATTAGGGGGAGAGTTGGTTTTCGAAAGCCAACCGGGCAAGGGCGCGACCTTCATCGCGCGCCTGCCCAAGGTGATCGGTGAATGAGGGGGTGCGGCAAGTGAAGCGGTTCAGCGTGTTGGTGGTGGATGACGAGCGCGATTTTCTGGAGCCGCTGGTGGAGCGCCTGGAACTGCGCGACCTGGAGGCCGCTGGGGTGGACAACGCCCCGGACGCCCTGAAACACCTGGACGCCCACCCGGTGGACGTGGTGGTGCTGGACGTGAAGATGCCGGGCATGGATGGCATCGCGGCGCTCAAGCAGATCAAGGCCAGACACCCCACGGTGGAGGTGATTCTGCTCACCGGGCACGCCTCGGTGGAATCGGGCATGGAGGGCCTGGAGTTGGGGGCCTTCGACTACCTGATCAAGCCGGTGAAGCTCGATGAGTTGATGGAGCGGATCCTGGAGGCGTACGACCGCCGACAGGTGATGCGGGAGATGCTGGCGAAGGACCACCCAAGCCCCAAGTGATCCTCGTCAGGCTGGCGATGATAATGAGTGGAAGCTGGACCAGCCGAGATGAAAGCGGCAGCGAGAGAAGAAAAGGAGATGAGAATGAGGGGACGAAAGAGACAATTCAAGACGAGGCCCTGGGCCGTGCTGGCCGCCATGGCGTTGGCGGCCTGCTTGTGCGCGCCGGCCTGGGCCAGCAACAGCCAGGCCGACCTGGAGGCCAAGATCAAGATGCTGGAGCAGAGCCTGCAGGAGCTGAAGGGACAGTTGCAGCAGGTCCAGGTGAACCAGCAGCAGCAGGAGCAGGCGGTGCAGATGGTGGCGTCCAAGGCCGCCAAGGACAGCCTGCCCAAGTGGTTGGAGCGCATCAGCCTCTACGGCGACCTGACCCTGCGCTACGAGGGATGGTGGTACGACGACTTCAAGGGCAAGAGCACCGATCAGCGCACCCGCTGGCGGTTCCGCAGCCACTTGGGAGTCAAGAGCATGGTCAACGATGACCTGGAGGTCGGCATCCGCATGGCCACCGCCGCCGATGACGACCCCACCAGCACCGTGCAGACCATGGACAACTGGTTCGGCGAGAAGAGTTGGGGCATCGACCAGGCCTACGCCAAGTACATCCCCGGCTATCTCGACAAGATCGTGACCATCACCGCCGGCAAGTTCGAGACCCCCTTCGTGCGCACCGCCATCAACTGGGACGTGGACGTGCAGCCCGAGGGCGCCTACCTGAACTTCCGCTTCAACAAGGCCGGCAACGTGCAGCCCTTCCTGACCATGGCCGGCCTGGTGGTCAAGGAGCAGAAGAGCGACAACCCCGGAGACGCCTATGTCTACGCGCCCCAGGCCGGCGTGGAGGCCAAGCTGGGGGACTGGAAGCTGTTGGGCGCCACCAGCTACTACATGTGGGATCGCTTCGAGAAGGTCGGCAACTTCAACAGCAGCTATTTGCGCGGCAACACCACCAAGGCCAACGGCGAGCTGAGCGACTTCGGAGTGTGGGATCTTTACGGCAAGGCCACCTACAAGATCACCGCCGACAGCAGCGTCAGCGTCTTCGGCCACTGGCTGAAGAACCTTCGCGAGGACATGACCGGCGCGGCGGCGGGCAAGGACATAGCCTACCTGGCCGGCCTGTCCGCCTCCTACTACAAGTGGATGGCGTCTTGGGAATACCGCTACATCGAAGCCAACTCCACCCCCGGCTACTTCGGGGACAGCGAGTTCCAGTACAACAACCGCGAGGGATGGGCGGCCAGGCTGGGCTACAGTCCCTTCAAGTACACCAACATCTACCTGAACTGGTATCACTCCATGCCCATCGACGAGAACCTGCAGGGCGCTTCGGCGGGCTATGACATGTTCCAGGTGGAGACCACCTTCCAGTTCTAACCAACGTTGACCCACAGACCAAAAGGATCGGGGGCTCCTCGGAGCCCCCGATCCTATCGCGTTCGCGGAGTGGTCTGATCGCTCGAGGCTCAGCGCCGTGGCGGCGGCACGATCACCACATCCATGGCGGTGAGGGCGGCGGCCCTGATCCGAGCCTTGCGCGCCTCCCGAACGTTGGCGAAGTGGCCCGAACGGACCTTGGTCAGGGTGCGTCCTTGGCCGGTGGCGCCCTGCACCAGATCCACCTTGAACCCCATGCCCTTCAACTTGGCCGCCAGGGCCATGGCCCGGTCCGGGTCGCTGAAGGCCCCGAATTGCAGCCGATAGCCACCGGACGCGGCCTGGGCGATGGTTGGGGACTTGGCCCGCGCGGCGCCGCGGACCGGAGCCTCCTTGGCGGCGCCGTGCCGGACTGGCCTGGGGGTTTGCTCTACCCGCGATGGAGCCTTGGCGATGGGGGTCGCGTCGGACGGCGTCTGGGGAAGCGGCGTCGGGCCGGGAATCGCTGGCGGCGCCGGTGTGGTGGCGGCGGAGGCTTTCTCGCGCAAGGGTTGAGCGGAGCCATCCTGGCCGGCGGGCTCGGGGCTGGGCGGCATGATCGCCCCCACCGTCGGTCCGCCAACCTCGGCCCTTGGCGAATCACCGCCGCCCAACGGCGGGGCGGCTGGCGGCAGGCCGGCCGGTTGCTCCCGGATCGCGGGCGCGGCGGTCGGTGGGGGAGTCTGGGAATCAGGTGCGGAATTCAGGTTGAGGCGGTACCAGAGCAGCAGGGCCAGGCAAATCAGCGCCAGGCCCAGACCCAACCCCACCTTGCGCCACAGGCCCAGCAGGGGAGGGGAGGTGCGGGCCGGTTGGTTGGGGGCCAGTTCGTGCTCCAGGCCGGGGCCGGCGAAATCCAGGCTGGGTTGCAGGTCGGCCAGACCGTGGCCACTGGGGGCGTAGTCCTGGCCGGAGCCCGGCTCCCCCCAGACCTCGGCCTCCGGCTCCGGTTGGAGGGTTGGACGGGCGGGCGAGGCCGACTCGGGGGCCAAATCTGGCTCGGGTTCGGGCTGGCTGTCCGAGTCGGTGCGGGCCCGCCATTCGCGGTCGGGGGCGGTTGACTCTGGCTCCTCGGGTCGGGCCTCAGAAAACGGGGTGGCGGGTTCCAGAAAGACCGGCCCATCGGGCAGAGAGGAATCTTCCGAGCGTTGGCCATGCATCGCGCCCAAGGGTTCCGGCACGCGGGGAAGCGGGGTTTCGTCCTGGCCGCCGCGCACCGTGAAGCGGTGATAGCAGTCATCACACAGGAAGCGTCGCAGGCCCAAGGATTGCTGAACGCCACCCCACCAAGAGCGCCTGGTGGAGGGCAGCACTTTCTCCGAACCGCAGTTTGGACAAAACAAGGGCATGGGCCAGGCTCCCGGGAGGGTGGCTGAGTGGACTCCCTAACCGTTACCCCGGAGTGAGTTTTAAATCAAGGCCGGGAATGCCGGGCCAGGGCGAAACCAGTGGGGAACCGACGCCCTGGTCAATCTGGGCCGGCCTCGCGGATATAAATGGATCAGCCCGGTGAACCCGCGGGAGGGCGGAGAAAGACGCCTGGACCAGAGCCTTTTTATTCAAACTTGATATGCGGTTTGATATGTTAGTGGTACTAATGCGGCCGGGCTTGCCACAACTGGCTCGGACCAGGATAATTGGGACGCGGGTTCACCGCCGGCGGCGGCGGGAATGAGGAGCAGCATGGAAAGCAAGGGCGTTAAACCCTCGGTGCGGGGAAACTGGTTCTGGTGCGATCCCTATGGCAGCAGCACCAACGAGGCCATCTGCCGGGAGCGCATGTCCCGTGACCGACCCTACTCTCCCTGCCGGCATTGCCAGCGCTGGCTGGATTCACCGCCGGACGGTCCGGTGGACCGCCGACGCACCCAATCCATCCACGGTTAGGAACTTGGCCGATTCACCCCCCGACTGCCTGCGTTGCCGGCATCTTTCCATCACCTGGGAGCGGGGGCGAGCCTATGCCTGCCGGGCCATGGGCTTCAAAAGCGGGCAGATCCCCTGGCGGGTGGTGTTGGCCAGCTCCGGCCAGCCCTGCCTGAGCTTCGCGCCCAGGACCCGGCGCGACCCGGGCAGCCAACCGACCGATTAGCGCGATTTGTCCTTTTGGGCCTTACGTTTGCCGGATTTGACCAGCGTCTTCCCAGCGGTCTTTTG
>JAIUYB010000067.1 GCA_020216625.1 Desulfarculus sp. | reverse complement strand
GGACAACTTGTCCTCCACCGGGGAGAAGGCGAACTGGTCCAGACAAAGTTCGCTGTCGGGGCCCAGCGACAACACCGTGTCGTCGCGCAGGATCACCCCCAGGGCCCCGTCTCGACCAGTGCGCAGGGTGTCGTTCTGCATGATCTGCTGACGGGGCTCGGCGGGAACGCTTTGCTCCTGGCGCACCAAAAAGGCCGTTCCCTTCACCTGGCGTATGCTGCCGATGACGGCCTCCTCGGCGCCGGCCGGCGCCGCCCAAACCCAGAGCGCCAGCAAGGCCAGGGGCCAACCACCCATGAATCGCGCGAGGGGGTTCATGATTCTCTCCTGCCTGTGCTCGCGGTTGTCAGGCCGACGCGGCGCGACCGACCCGCCCCGCCATCCCCCCCGAAAAGGATGCCGGGTCAAGCGGACCCACTCCCCTGGCCGGGACATTCTTCCGGCCACCGATGGCCGGCGATCCAAAATCGGGCGGGCCGGAGGTTCATCATCCATTTTAGCTCATTCGCGACGGCTGGCATCCAGGGAAGATCATTCGCCTTCCCCCTGGTCTGGGGCGTGGTTCGCCCCTGACGCCCCGGGGGCGGTCCTTGCCCCACGATCGCCATGCCCATTGCTTTCAGGCGGGCAGAAGTGCTTAATAAAGGCAGAAGCGCATCGCTTGGCGTCCACTCGCCCGCCACCTGGAATCAAGGCCCATTCCAGCCAACGCCGTCGGGCGGCAGCCCGCGCGACGGCAGCCCGCTTGCCGCGACACAACACGGCCGGACCGGCCCCAAAACTTGCCAAGTGTTGCCGGTGATGATGTTAACATAAGGTTAACTGCCCTATCATTTTGCGTCAGCTTACCATTGAGCGGGAGATTCGATGTCCGGGCAGCCGCTTGGCCGCTGGTGGGGTCGTGGGGGCATAGCCGCGCTGGCCCTTTGTCTACTGGCGGTCCTGCTCCACCAGCCGGCGTTGGCCGAAAGCGACCCGATCAGGGTGCAACTGCGCTGGCTGCACCAATTCCAGTTCGCCGGCTACTACGCCGCCCTGGAGTTGGGCTATTACCGCGAGGCCGGACTGGAAGTCACTTTGGTCGAGGGCGGCCCGGGCCGCAATCCCATCGAGGAGGTGGTTTCCGGCCGCGCCCAATACGGGGCCGCCGCCAGCGAGGTGCTGCTGGCCCATCTGCGCGGCCAGCCGGTCAAGATTCTGGCGGTGATCTTCCAGCAGTCGCCGTCGGTGTTCCTCACCCGCAAGGCATCCGGCATCAACTCCCCCCAGGACATGCTTGGCCAGAGAGTGATGATGCTCCCGGGTTTTGACGACGCCGAGTTGCTGGCCATGTTCATGAAGGAAGGCGTCAAGCTGGACAAAATCCACCGCCTGCCCACCAGCTACAACATCGAGGATCTCATCCTCGGCAAGACCGACGCCTTCAACGCCTATTTGACCAACGAGCCCTATTACCTGGAATCCCGGGGGGTGCCCACCACCATCATCAGGCCCTCCACCTATGGAATCCATTTCTATGGCGACAGCGTCTTCACCTCCGAGCGGGAGGTGAAGGACCATCCCGAGCGGGTGGAGGCCTTTCTCCAGGCCACCCTGCGGGGATGGCAATACGCCATGGACCATCCGGAGGAGATCATCGAGCTGATCCTGGCCAGGTATCACCCTCTAAAGACCAGGGAGCACCTGCGCTACGAAGCGGCGACCATGCGCGAGCTGATGCAACCGCAGATGATCCAGATCGGGCACATGAATCCCGGCCGCTGGCGCCACATGGCCGAGACCTTCGCCGAGCTGAGCCTGGTGGACAAGGATTTCGATCTCAAGGGGCTGATTTATGATCCCCGCGCCGCGCGGGACATCACCCCCATTCTGTGGGGCGCGGGCATCGCCGCCGGGGGTTTCCTGGTGGTGGGCGCGGTGGCGCTGGCCCTGGCCGGATTCAACCGTCGGCTGCGGCGGGAGGTCCAGGAGCGCACCCGGGCCGAACAGCGCCTCGCCGCCATGGTGGCCAACGTGCCAGGGGTCATCTTCCAGATGCACATCGACCCCTCGGGACGACGCCAATACACCTACCTGAGCCCCCGGGCGGCGGAATTCTTCGGCATGGGTCCAGAGGATGTGGTGCGGGAAGGGGCCCTGTTGCCATGGCACCCGGAGGAGCGCGAGCGGGTGGACGCCGAGATCGCCGCCGCCCGGGACACAGGCGGCAGCCTGAACCTGGTGGGGCGCATTCTGCTTCCGGACGGGGAGCTGAAGTGGGTGCGGCTCACCGCCTCCTCCAGCCCCCAGGAGAACGGGACTAGCCTGGTGACCGGCTTCATCCTGGACATCACCAAACGCAAGCTGGCCGAGATGGAGTATCTGGCCAGCGAACGCAAGATCAAGGCCATGAGCCAGGCCGTGGACGACGCGCTGATCATGGTCGACAGCCTGGGCAAGGTGCTCTTCTGGAATCCGGCCGCGGAAAGACTGTTCGGCTACACGGCCGCGGAGGCCATGGGCATGGATTTCCATTCCATGGCCGCGCCGGACGAGTACCGGGACAAAATCCGTCAGGGCCTGGCCGAGTTCAACCGCCACGGCCGGGGTCCGGTGCTAGGCACCACCACCGAGGTGCGGGCCCAGGACCGTCACGGCCGCGTCTTTCCGGTGGAGGTGACCCTCTCCGCCTTCCAGGTCGACGAGGAGTGGTACGCGGTGGGCACCGTGCGCGATATCAGCGCGCGCAAGCAGGCCGAGGCCTTGATGGTGGCCAAGGAGGTGGCCGAGGAGGCGGCCGCTCGGGCCGAGCTGGCCCGCCAGGAGGCGGAGGCCGCCCGGGCGCAGATCGAGGTCTACAAGGGACGGCTCGAACTGTTGGTGGAGGAACGCACCGAGGAGCTCAGGGCCAGCGAGGAGCGCAGCCGGTTGCTCCTGCATTCGGTTGGCGAGGGCATTTTCGGCGTGGACGCCGGGGGCAATTTCACTTTCATCAATCCAGCCGCCCTGGCCATGCTGGGATACCAGGAGGCGGAGCTGATGGGCCGTCCGGTCCACGACATCATCCACCACAGCCGGCCCGACGGCAGCGCTTATCCACTGGAGAGTTGCCCCATGCACTCGGCCTTCGTCCAGGGCGTCGCCCATCACGTGGAGGACGACGTGCTCTGGCGCAAGGATGGAAGCTCCTTCCCGGTGGAATACACCAGCACCCCCATCAACCAGGGTGATCGGATCATGGGTGCGGTCATCACCTTCCGCGACATCAGCGGACGCCGACGGGCCGAGGAGGAGTTGCGCCAATACGTTTCGGACCTGGAGCGATTCAACCAGCTCACCCTGGGCCGCGAGGAGCGCATGATCGAACTGAAGCAGGAGATCAACGGCCTGTTGGAGAAGATGGGCCGGGCCCGCAAATACAGGATCGCGGAACAGGCCGCACCGCAATAGATTGAAAGGAACCGCGCCATGTTCAAGGAAGAACGGGAAGATCTCCAGTTCAAGTGGAGCATGCTGGGCGATATCGCCGCGGGACGGCCCAACCTGGGCCCCACCATGAACGTGGCGGTCTACCGGCTATTGCAGTTCACCTTGCGCGATGTGCTGATCAAGGAGCTCGGAGTCTCTACCGCCAACCGGATATATTACCTGGCCGGGCAATCCGCCGGCCGCCAATTCTGCCAGAACCTGATCACCCAGAAATCAGATTTCAACAGCTTCATCGTGGATCTGCAAAAACTCCTGGCCGACCTGAGCATCGGCATCCTGCGGGTGGAAAAGGCCGACCTGGAGAAGATGCACTTCACCCTGACCGTGGCCGAGGATTTGGACTGCTCTGGTCTACCGGTGAGCGATGAAAGCATCTGCACCTACGACGAGGGGTTCCTCAACGGCCTATTGTTGGAGTTCACCGGCCAGGATTTCGAGGTCAAGGAGGTCGACTGCTGGTGCACCGGCGACCGGATCTGCCGTTTCGAGGTCAAGCCGAGGAGCTAGACCATATGCTCATGGTGAGAAAAGACATCCTCGACCGGATCAGCGAGGTCTTTCACTTGATCCTAAGGGGCAAACGGCCCGAGCCCATCGAACTGCCGGCCGACCACCCCGACGACGAGATCAGGCAGGTGGTGGGCTACCTCAATCGCTTCGTGTCCGAATACCTGGCCATCGCCGACCTGGTCCATGCCCTGTCCATCGGCGACATCGAACACCAGGCCCCCCGGGGAACCAGCATCCTCATGGGCTCGCTCAAGACTCTGCAAGGCAGCCTGCGCCACCTGAGCTGGACCACCCAACAGATCGCCAAGGGCGACTTCCGCCACCGGGTCAACTTCATGGGCGAGTTCTCCGCGGCCTTCAACAGCATGGCCGAACAGTTGGAGAAGCACTTCGTGGAGCGCGAGGAGGCGGCCAGGGCCATGGAGGCCAAAATGGCCGACCTGGCCCGGGCCCGCCGCGCCATGCTCAACATCATGGAGGACCTGGAGGACGCTCGCCGAGCGGCGGAGGCGGCCACCCAGGCCAAAAGCGATTTTCTGGCCAACATGAGCCACGAGATCCGCACCCCGATGAACGCCATCATCGGCATGAGCCATCTGGCCCTCAAGACCGACCTCGACCCCAGGCAGCGCGACTATCTGGAGAAAATCCAGAGCAGCGCCAGGTCCCTGCTGGGCGTCATCAACGACATTCTGGATTTCTCGAAGATCGAGGCCGGCAAGCTGTCAATGGAGACCATCGACTTCGACCTGGACAAGGTTTTGCAGTCGGTGGCGGTGCTGGTGGGCGCCAAGGTGCAGGAAAAGGGCCTGGATTTTCTTTTCGACGTGGACCGCCAGGTGCCCAACGAGCTGCGGGGCGACCCGCTGCGCCTGGGACAGGTGCTGACCAACCTCACCAACAACGCGGTCAAGTTCACCCAGACCGGAGAGATCGTCATCTCGGTGCGTCTGGATGAACGCGAGAAGGACCACGTCAAGCTGCGCTTCATGGTGCGCGACACCGGCATCGGGATGACCGAGGACCAGAAACAACGGCTCTTCCATGCCTTCTCCCAGGCCGACACCTCCACCACCCGCAGGTACGGCGGCACCGGGCTGGGCCTGACCATCAGCAAGCGCCTGGTGGAAATGATGGGGGGTGAGATCTGGGTGGAGAGCGAGCCGGACGTGGGCAGCCGCTTCATCTTCACCGCCGTGTTGGGGATCGGTTCGTCCAAGCCGCGCCGCGATCTCACCCCCCACCCCGATCTGCGCCAGCTCAAGGTTTTGGTGGTCGACGACAACGCCGCCAGCCGCGAGATATTGTCCGAGATGCTGCGCTCCATGACCATGGAGCCCCACTGCGCCTCCAGCGGAGCCCAGGCCCTGGATTTGGTCAAGGCGGCCCAGGCGGATAAACCCTTCGACCTGGTGCTGATGGACTGGCGCATGCCGGACCTGGACGGGTTGAGCGTCTCGCGCCAGATCAAACAGGCGCGAGGGTTGGCCAAGCCGCCGGCCATCATCATGGTCACCGCCCATGGTCGGGAGGATCTCATGCACGGGGCGGGGCAAATTGGCCTGGATGGATTCCTGATCAAGCCGGTGAACCCCTCCACCCTCCTGGATAGCATCATGGCCGCCTTCGGCAAGCTGGCCCCGCGCCGGTCCGGTCTCGGCCGGCGGGAGGAGCAGGAGGGCCTGGAGTCGCTCCAGGGCGCGGAGGTCCTCTTGGTGGAGGACAACGACGTCAATCAACAGGTGGCCAAGGAAATCCTCGAATCCGCCGGGCTGAGGGTGACCATCGCCGCCGACGGCCGGCAAGGGGTCGAGGCGGTGCGGGCTGGCGGCTACCAGGCGGTGCTCATGGACGTGCAGATGCCGGTCATGGACGGCTATGCCGCCAGCCGCGCCATTCGTGAAGATCACGCCTTCGACGACCTGCCCATCATCGCCATGACCGCCAGCGCCATGACCGGCGACCGGGAGAAGGCCCTGGCCGCGGGCATGAACGATCACCTGGCCAAGCCCATCGACCCTCACCTGCTTCTGGCCACCCTTCGGCGCTGGATCAAGCCTGGCTCGCAGGGCTCCATCCCCCGGGCCGGCCAGGGACCGGAGGCGTCGGATTGCTTACCAGGCATGGATTTGCCCGAATCCATCGCCGGCATCGACCTGGCCGACGGCCTGGCCCGAGTCGGCGGCAACCGCAAACTCTACCGCAGCTTGCTCATCAAGCTGCGCGACGGCTATGGCCAGGCCCCGGCCGAGATCGCCGCCGACCTCGAGGCTGGCCGCCTGACCGAGGCCCAGCTCTGGGCTCACACCATCAAGGGTGTGGCCGGCAACGTGGGCGCCAGCGAGCTGCAAGCGGCCGCCGCCGCGCTGGAGGCGGCCATCCAGGCCGGCCGTCTGGATGACTGCCAGGCCCTGCTGGCGGACCTGGAGCGCGCTTTGGAGCGCGTGCTCGGGGCGCTAACGGTGCTGGGCCCGGCCGCCATGCCCCTGGCCACCCCAGGGCCCGGAGAGCCCAGCAGCCCCCGCGAGAGGGCCGCGGTCCTGGAGGCGCTGGCGGCGGCGCTCCGGACGCGCAAACCCAGGCCCAGCCAGGAGGCCCTGGCCAGGGTTATGTCCCTGGTTTGGCCGCCGGAATCGGCCCCAGAGATTTCGGACCTGGGCAAGCTGGTCAACAAGTACCGCTTCATGGACGCCCTGGCCCTGGCCGACGGCTTGCGCGCCAAGCAACACGAATAAGGGGGGGCCCATGAAGGCGCTTTCGGAATGCAGCGTTTTGGTGGTTGACGACACCGAGGCCAATCTGGACATTCTGGTGGAGGCCCTGGGCGACAGCTATGATGTCGCGGTTGCCGTCGACGGGGAATCGGCCCTGGAGGCGGTGGAGGAATCCCCGCCCGACATCATCCTCCTGGACATCATGATGCCAGGCATCGACGGCTACGAGGTCTGCCGCCGGCTGAAGGCCGATCCACGCCACGCCAAGATACCGGTCATCTTCCTCACCGCCATGACCGAGGTCGAGAACAAGACCAGAGGGTTTCAGATGGGGGCCGTGGATTATGTGACCAAGCCCTTCGAGATCCTGGAGGTGCAGGCCCGGGTCAAGACCCACCTCTCCCTGATGCTGGCCAGCCGCGAACTGCAAATGCAGAACGAGATTCTGGAGATCAAGGTGGCCGAGCGCACCCGGGAGCTGGCGCTCACCCAGGAAGTGACCATCCACAGCCTAGCCACCCTCTGCGAAACCCGCGACAACGAGACGGGTGGGCACATCCTGCGCACCCAGCGCTACGTCAAGCACCTGGCCGAGAAGCTGGCGGAACAGCCCAAGTTCCGCCCCCGCCTGGACCCCACCACCATCCAGCACCTGTTCAAGTGCGCCCCTCTGCACGACATCGGCAAGGTGGGCGTGCCGGACGCCATCCTGCTCAAGCCCGGCAAGCTCACCGCCCAGGAATTCGAGATCATGCGCACGCACTGCGAGATCGGCTTCCAGGCCCTGGAGAAGTCCGAGGCACTCTTCGGCGCGACCAGCCAACCGTCATTTCTGGCCCATGCCAAGGACATCGCCTACAGCCATCACGAGAAATTCGACGGCAGCGGCTATCCCCGCCGGCTGTCCGGCGAGGAGATTCCCCTTTCGGGCCGCATCATGGCCATCGCCGATGTCTACGACGCGCTGATCAGCAAACGGGTCTACAAACCGGCCTTTCCCCACCACCAGGCGGTGGAGATCATCCGGCAAGCCAATGGCAGCCATTTCGATCCGGACCTGGTGGCTGCCTTCCTGGCCATACAGGAGCAGTTCCACGCCATCGCCCTTGAATTTGCCGATCAAGAGGTGGAACGCGGCGTCCTCCCATGAAAGGCCCGCATCGCCGGAGTGGAAACATGGATAGGGATGTGATGCAGAAACCAATGGTCCTGTTGATCGACGACACCGAGGCCGACCTGGACTTGCTGGTGGAGACCCTGCAACAGGACTACGAGGTGGCGGTGGCCATGGACGGCCAGTCCGCCCTGCAGGCGGTGGCGGAGAACATCCCCGACCTGGTCCTGCTGGATGTCATGATGCCCCTGATGGATGGATACGAGGTCTGCCGTCGCCTCAAGGCCGATCCCGACACCGCCGACATACCGGTGATCTTCCTCACCGCCAAAACCGACGTGACCGACGAGACCAGGGGACTGGAGCTGGGCGCGGTGGACTACATCACCAAGCCCATCAGCCCTCCCATCGTGCGGGCCAGGCTCCGCACCCACCTGGCCTTGCGCCAGGCCTACCTGGACCTGGCCTGGCAGCACCAGGAGCTGATCAAGCTCTCCCGCCTGCGCGACGAGGTGGAGCGCATGAGCCGTCATGACCTCAAGACCCCCTTGACGGCGGTGATCAACATACCCGACCTCCTGCTGACCGAGCTGGAGCTCACCTCCGACCAGCGCGAGTTGCTTCTGGCCCTCAAGCAGAGCGGCTACCGCATGCTCCAGATCATCAACAGCTCGCTTGACCTCTACAAGATGGAAACCGGTCGCTACCGCTACACCCCGACGCCCGTGAACCTGGCGCCGCTGCTGGACCAGATTCTGCGGGAGCTTGGCGACCTGATGATGGCCAAATCCCTGCGCGCCCATCTGCTCCTGGGGGGACGGCCCCTGGCCCCGGGCCAGCGTTTTTGGGTCTCCGGCGAGGAGACGGTGATCTACACCATGCTGGCCAACCTCATCAAGAACGCGGTGGAGGCCTCCCCTCCGGGACGGGAAATCACCATCCGCCTGGCGGCCGGCGACCAGGCCGTGGTGGAGATCCACAACCAGGGAGCCGTTCCCAAGCAAATACGCGACTGCTTCTTCGACAAGTTCACCACCGCCGGCAAGCAGGGCGGAACCGGACTGGGCACC
>JAIUYB010000066.1 GCA_020216625.1 Desulfarculus sp. | reverse complement strand
GCGATTTGGGCGAGATGGCCCAGGCCGGCCGCTTCCGCAGCGATCTCTTGTTCCGCCTGCGGGGCCTGGCCCTGAATCTGCCGCCGCTGCGCGCGCGGGGCGACGACCTGCGCGCCCTGGTGAATTTCCACCTGGAGCGGCTCTGCGCCCGCTACGGCCTGGCCAGCAAGGGGCTCTCGCCGGAGTTCATGGAGGCCCTGGCCGCCCACGCCTGGCCTGGCAACGTGCGCGAGCTGGTCCAGGCCCTGGAACACGCCCTGGCCCGGGCCGGGACCGCGCCCACGCTTTTCGCCCGCCATCTGCCCGACAGCCTGCGGGTGCAGGTGGCCCGCGCCGCCCTGGGCCGGGCGCCGGCCCAGAGGCTTCCAGGGTCGGGGGCCTTGCCGCCGGCCAATGCCAGCGCCGCGGATGATGGCCTGCCCAGCCTGCGCGAGCATCGCCGGATCCAGGACCGAATCTACTTGGCTAACCTGATGGCCAGTCATGCCGGGGATGTCGCCGGGGCCTGCCGCGCCTCGGGGCTCTCCCGCTCACGGCTTTACGAACTGCTCAAGGAACATGGTCTGCCGCGCCCCGGCCAGCGGGAGACCGACTCGTCCGATATTCAGGACTAGTCCTAAATATCGGACACAATCGCCGCGAAAAATCCGAAAAATCGTACGCAGTTACAAAGCAGCTGGAGGCTAGCTATAAAATAGCCTTTAATCCCGAGCTGTTACCCGGACGTTGCGCGTGCCGCTCTGTTGGCATGCTTCTTGTTGTGCAATTGTCCCAAACCAGAATATTAGCGCCCGTTTTTCACCCGTCCGCAGCACAAGGGAGGATGCCGCATGGCCAAAGGTGTGCAGCTCGTGGAGAAGACCCAGTCCGCCTACGCCTATCCCCTGCTGATCAAGCATCTCCTACACACCCCGGTGCTTTACGCCCCGGACCAGGAGATCGTCTATCGCGATCAGTTCCGGATGACCTACCGGGATTTCGACCGCCGGGTGCGCAAGCTGGCCAACGCCCTGGCCGGCCTGGGGGTGGGGCCGGGCGACGTGGTGGCGGTGCTGGACTGGGACTCCCACCGCTACCTGGAGTGCTTTTTCGCGGTGCCCATGATGGGCGCGGTGCTGCACACGGTCAACGTCCGCCTGAGCCCGGAGCAGGTGTTGTGGACCATGAACCACGCCGAGGACACCGTGGTGCTGTGCCACCAGGACTTCCTGCCCCTGATCGACTCCATCCGCAGCGAGTTGAAGACGGTCAAGCAGGTCGTGGCCCTCAAGGATGACAACCTGCCGGCGGTCAAGATGGAGCTGGCCGGTGAATACGAGGCGCTCCTGGCCGCGGCCGGCGATACGTATGAGTTCCCGGATTTCGACGAGAACGCCAAGGCCACCACCTTCTACACCACCGGCACCACCGGCGACCCCAAGGGTGTCTACTTCAGCCACCGCCAGTTGGTGCTGCACACCCTGGCCACCCTGACCGCGGTGGGCTCCTTCCACGCCCAGGGCCGCTTCCGCTCCAACGACGTCTACATGCCCCTGACCCCGATGTTCCACGTCCACGCCTGGGGCGTGCCCTACGTGGCCACGGTGCTGGGGGTCAAACAGGTCTACCCCGGCCGCTACGAGCCGCCGATGATGCTCAAGCTGCTGGTGACCGAGGGCGTCACCTTCTCTCACTGCGTGCCCACCATCCTGCACATGCTGCTCAGCGCCGAGGCGGCCAAGTCGGTGGATCTCTCGCGCTGGAAGGTGATCATCGGCGGTTCGGCCCTGCCCCGGGGCCTGGCCCGGGCCGCGTTGCAGCGGGGCATCGACGTCTACACCGGCTACGGCATGAGCGAGACCTGCCCCATCCTGACGCTGGCCATGCTGCGCCCGGACCGGCTCTCGGCCGACCTGGAGTACCAGGTGGACGTGCGCACCCGCACCGGCCTGCCCATTCCCCTGGTGGACCTGCGCATCGTGGATCCCATGTTCCGCGACCAGCCCGCCGACGGCAAGAGCGCCGGCGAGATCGTGGTGCGCGCCCCCTGGCTGACCATGGGTTATCACAAGGCCCCGGACAAGGCCGAGGAACTCTGGGAGGGCGGCTACCTGCACACCGGCGACATCGCGGTGCGCGACCAGGAGGGATATGTCAAGATCACCGACCGCCTGAAGGACGTGATCAAGACCGGCGGCGAGTGGGTCTCCTCCCTGGAGCTGGAATCCCTGATCAGCCAGCACCCCGGGGTCAGCGAGGCGGCGGTGGTGGGCGTGGCCGACGACAAGTGGGGCGAGCGGCCCCTGGCCACGGTGGTGGCCAAACCCGGCCAGGCGGACTTGAGCGGCGAGGACATCCGCGCGTTCCTGGGCAAGTTCGTGGCCGACGGCACCATCAGCAAGTACGCGGTGCCGGACAAGATTCTGGTGGTGGAGGCCATCCCCAAGACCAGCGTGGGCAAGATCAACAAGCGTCAGATCCGCATGGACCTGGCCAAGGGCGGCAACTAGCGGAGTCCCGAACCAGCCCCCGGGGGGGTGATTTTTAATGAAACTTTACTGAACCAGTCAGTTACGGACCTGGAGCGGAACGGGCGCGCGCCCCAAGCGAAGAATCAAGCTCGACCGGACGACCTCTGGCGCGCGTCAAGTTCTTTCTCCTGCTCGATTTCCAGCGCGAACCGAGGTTCCGCTTCGGGTTCCGTAAACCCAGGCCGGGGGGGGAATCCTCCCCGGCCTTCCTTTTTCGCGGCCCGCAGAGGCTCGCGTGGCCGGCCCGGCTGGGTTCGGTCCGCCGAAAAAGGTCCCCCGGCCGGGGGGTGCGGCCGGGGGCGAGGGAGGAAAAGGAGAGGAGGGATTGTCAAGGCTGGGAGGCGGGAGGAATCATGCGTCGCCCGATTATGATGCAAGCCGGTTGCCAAATCCGGCCAATCTTTGGCTGCCGGGCTGATTTGCCGCGATATCAGTTTGATAAGTCCAGCCGGAAGCCATATTCTCGATCAGGCGGCGGGTTGAGACGTCCTGAAAGCTACACGACGGTAGCTAAAATCGAAATAACCTACGAATATGAAGGAAGACCCCGGCGGGGAGGTGGCGCGGCACCGCCCGCCGGGGTGGGGAAGGGCCGGGGAGTCCGCCAGGACCCGGCCAGAACACCTCATTCAGCGTGGCGCGCCGGGTGGGCTCCCGAAGCCGAACCAACCCCGGCCCGCCGCGCGGTCAGACATTGCGCTCCCGGTTTTGCCAGAACTCGTCGCGCAGCACCCGCTTTAGGATTTTGCCGGTGGGGCTCTTGGGCAGGGCGTCGCGGAACTCCACGGTCTTGGGCTTCTTGTAGCTGGCCATCTGCTCCTTGCAGTGGGCGATGATCTCCTCGGCGCTGGCGGTCAGGCCCGGCTTGAGCACCACCACCGCCTTGACCGACTCGCCCCAGTGGGGGTCGGGCACCCCGATCACGCTCACCTCCAGCACCGCCGGGTGGGAGTAGATGACCTCCTCCACCTCGCGAGGATAGATGTTCTTGCCGCCGCTGATGATCATGTCGTTCTTGCGGTCCACGATGTAGACGAAGCCGTCGGCGTCCTGGCGGGCGAAGTCGCCGGTGTGCAGCCAACCGCCGGCCCACAGGCGCTCGGTCTCCTCGGGCAGCTCCCAATAGCCGATGGTGGCCGCCTCGCTGCGCACGGTCAGCTCGCCCACCTGGCCGCGCAGCACCTCCTTGTCCTGGGGGTCCACCACCCGCACCTCGAAATCCAGGGCCGCGCGGCCACAGGAGGCCAGGCGCTCCATGCCGGGGCCCTCGAGCTGGTGGTCCTCCGGCCGCAGGACGGTGGTCATGGGCCCGGTCTCGGTCTGGCCGTAGAACTGCATGAACCCGCAGCGGAAGCGGTTCAACGCCACTTTAAGCAGCTCCACCGGCATGGGCGCGGCGGCGTAGAGGATCAGGCGCAGGGCGCTCAGGTCGTGGCGGTCGATGTCCGGCTCCTGCAAAAGGCTGTTGAGCATGGTGGGCACGAACTGGCAGATGGTCACCCGGTGGCGGGAGAGCAGCTCCAGCACCTCGGAGGCCACGAAGTTGCCCTCGCGCTTGATGATGATGGTGTTGCCGCGCATCAGGTGGCAGAAGCGGTCCTCGAAGGTGACGTGATAGAAGGGGAACAACAGCAGCACCCGGTCGTCGGGCAACAGCGCCATCTCGGTGGCCCCGGCCAGGGCGTTCAAGCAGTTGTGGTGGTGGGTGCGCATGGCGCCCTTGGGTTTGCCGGTGGTGCCGGAGGTCAGGAAGATGCTCATCAGGTCGTCGCCGCTGACCTTGGTCTTGGGCTCCTCCTCGCTGGACCCGGCCAGGAATGACTCATAGTCGATCATGCCGGGAGCCGCGCCCGCGCCAATGCAGATGGCCTTTTCCAGCGAAGGTTGGTCGGCCATCAGCTTGGCCACCCGGGGGGCGAACTCGCTCTCGCAGATGATGAAGCGGGGGCGGATGTAGGCCAGGTCGCGGGCCAACTCGCGGTCGCGCAAAAGATTGTTGTAGGGCACCATCACCCCGCCGGACTTGCACAGGCCCAGGTAGCACTCGTAGTAGGGGATGCCGTTGTGGGTCAGCACCGCCACCCGGTCGCCCTTTTTGAGCGACAGGCCCAGCAAGGCGTTGGCCAGGCGATTGACCCGGCGGTTCAACTGACGGTAGGTGACTGATTCCTCGCCCATGATCAAGGCGGTTTTGTCCGGCACCCGCGCCGCGGTCCGGCGCAGAACATCTCCCATGGTCATGACGCAAACTCCAGGCTTCTCGGTTGCTCTTCCGCTGTTTTGGCTGCCGGGCAAGTCAGCAGGTTTTCGTCAAGTCCCGAAAGGGGGCGGGGCCACCCCTGCGAAACGCCTCACTTCACGATGTGCTCGGGCAAGAACAGCACCAGGCTGGGGAAGGCCATCATGAAGGCGATGGTCAGGACGTCGATCAGCACGAAGGGCCCGGTGGAGCGGTAGATGTCGGTCATGCTCACCGAGGGCGGGGCCACCCCGCGCATCACGAACAACAACAAACCGAAGGGCGGAGTCTTCAGGCCGATCTCCAGATTCACCAGCATCATCAGGGCGAACCAGACGTCGCTGAAACCCAGGGCCTTGACCATGGGCATGAAGATGGGCAGGGTGATCATCATGATCGAGACCTGCTCCATGAAACAGCCCAGGATCAGGATCACCACCTGCATCATCATGATCAACACCAATGGCGGCAGATCCATGCCGGTCACCGATTGCACCAGGCCGGATGTGGATCCGGTGAAGGCCATCATCTGGCTGAAGGCCAGCGAGCCGGTCAGGATCATCAGCATCATCAAGGTGATCTTCATGGTGCCGATCAGCGATTTCTGGACCACCGCCCAGCTCAGGCGCCGATAGATGGCGGCCAGGATGAAGACCGCCGAGGCCCCGAGGGCGGCCGACTCGGTGGGGGTGGCCACCCCCAGGAACATCAGGCCCACCACCACGAAGATGACTCCGGTCAGAGGCACCAGATAGACCATGGTCTCGCGAATCTTTTCCCGGAAGGGGATGGTCTTGGGCTGATAGGCGGGGGCCAGGTTGGGGCTGAACCAGCAGCGTCCCACGATGTAGGCGGAATAGAGAAAGGCCATGAAAAGGCCAGGCAGGATGCCGCCGATCAGCACCTTGCCCACCGATACGCGGGCGGTGGAGGCTAGGATCACTGCCAGGGCGCTGGGCGGGATGATCATGGCCAGGCCGCCGCTCATGCATGAGCCCACGCTGATGGCCGGCTTGTAGCCGCGCCGCTCCATCTCCGGCAGCATCATCGAGCCCAGCATGGCGGTGGTGCCCAGGCTGGAGCCGCTCAGGCAAGAGAAAAGCGTGCTGGCCCCCAGGGTCACCAGACACAGGCGTCCGGGCAGGCGCCCCATCCAGATATCCACCACGTCGATGGCCTTGAAGGCCAGCTTGGTGTGCAGGAGCACCTCTCCCATCAGCACGAACAGGGGCACCGGCACCAGGGCGAACATGGTCACCGAGCTGTAGATGCCATCGACCAGTTGGTGGAAGCCGCCAAAGCCGCCCCAGAGTACATAGGCCCCCACCAGGTTGATGACCAGAAAGCTGAAGGCCACCGGCAAGCCGCTGGCCAGAATCACCAGCAGGCTGCCCATGATAATGGTCAGCGTCCACCACCATTCCATGTCGTACACCCCCTGCCTTATTCGGTGGCCCGGGTGGGGGCCGGGGCGGTGAGCAGCCAGTGGCCCCTGGCCTTGATGAAAAATTCGATGCTCAAAAGCAGGCTGCCGTAGGGAATCACCCACATCAGGATCCAGCGGGGAACCGCCAGGGTCTTGATCTCGGGCAGTTCGCGGACATAGGCCTCCCAGGTGGACTGGCAGCCGATGACGCACAGCACCAGGCAGGCCAGCCCGCCCAAAAGGGAGGTGATCATGGTCAGCCGCCGGGCGGCGCGTTCGGGGATGTAGGCGAACAGGATGTCCACCCGCACGTGGCCGTCCTGGCGCAGGAGCCAGGGCGCGCCCAGAAAGGCGACATAGAGCAGGAGGTACTCGTTGACCTCGATCTCCCAGGCCAGGGGGGCGCCGAAGCCATAGCGCAGGATGGCGTCGATGGTCACCACCACCATCATGAACATGAAGACCGCGCCGCAAAAGATGGCGCCGGCCTGGATCAGGCGGTCGTGGATGTTTCTCAGGATGGAGGACATGGCTTCCTCGCAGTGGAGTGTGACCGCGCTAGGCGTCCCGGGCCGCGTTGGCCGCGCGGTCCGGGACGCGCCTTATCCGCCAGGGGCGCGGGCCCCGGGAGGGCGTCAGGGCTTCTTGCGGGTCAGCTTGTACAGCTCGGGGCCAAAGTCAGGCGCTTTTTCGATGACATAGGCCCAGGTCGCCTTCTGGGAGCTGGCCACGAACTCCTTGGCGTCGGCCTCGGGCAGGGTGATGATCTGCATGCCGGCGGCGGACATCACCTTCCAGTCCTGGTCCACCCGCTCCATGGAGCGCACGGTGTCGATGCCCTCCATGATCTCCACGCACTCCTTCAACACCTTTTGCAAATCCGGCGGCAGGGCCTTGAACTTATCCAGGTTGACCACCGTGGCCGGCTCCAGTTGGAACACGCCGGGGTTGACCATGTACTTGGTCACCTCGTGCCAGCCCATGCCCGGCACGGCGTAGTTGGGCCACAGGAAGCCATCCACCACCCCGCGCTCCATGGCGGTGTAGATCTCCATGGGAGCGATGGTGATGGGGTTGGCGCCCAGGGACTTCATCCAGGAGGTGTACAGGGGGGCCACCCGGATCTTGAGGCCCTTGAGCTCGGCCAGGGAGCTGATTTTCTTGTTCAGGAACAGCTTGAAGTTGACCACCGAGTTGAGGCAACCCAGGTATTCGGCGTTCATCTTTTCGCGGAAGATCTGCACCCAGAGGTCATAGGCCCCGCTCTGGCGCTCCTCCCAGGCCGGGATCTCGGATAGCCCCTTGGCGGTGAAGACCGGGGAGATGTTGCCGAAATACATGAAGGGACTGTAGAGCAGCATGTCCACCGTGCCCCGGCGCAGGGCCTCGCCCTGGTCGAAGGTCTGGATCACCTCCGGGCCGCCGATCCAGTTGATCTTCAGCCGGCCGCCGGATTTCTGCTCGATCAGCTTGATCAGCAGGGGCAGTCCCAGGTTGTGGGGATGGTCCTTGGGAAAGGCGGTGATGGCCTTGAGCTGGAATTCTTCCTTGGCCCAGGCCGACCCGGGCGCCAGGAGCGACAAGGCCACCAGCGTTGCCACCAGCGTCAATCCGGCGTGCTTCAGCCAACCATGCAGTTTTCTTTTCGCCACCATCTGCCTTCTCCTTCTCCTTGGCTCGGGTTGGGTGCGGACGGTCCCCGATGGCCCGCCGCGCGAGGCTTTTCCCAAGAAACTCGCCAAAATCTGGTGAAGGTTGCGTGCATCCATGGTGACGAAACCAGGTGCTGAACCATGCCGTTGGATGCGGTGGCCGCCGGGGGATCGCTGGAGATGACGTACCGGGGGAGGTGGGCGCCAACCACGCAACTGGGGTCCGGTGTTGCGGAACGGACTGACATTCGCCAACCTTGTAGATAATTAGTAATTAGTTTATAGATTAACTAAAGTCGGTCTGTCAAGCCCAATCCAGCCAAGAACCCAAAGCCGACTCGGCAGGCAGGCTATGTCCCCCCGGGGATTGTCGCCCCGGCGCATCCATATCTATATGGGTCGTGGAGTGTCTGGGGACCATGATTGGGAGCCGGAGGCTGCCCCAGGCTGGGTTGCCGGGGTCATTCTTGAATAAACGCCGAAAATATTGGCAAAATTACCTGCAACGCGAGCCAGGGCCGGTTCAGGGTGGCGCGGAGGGCCAGGAAAATTTTCGCTTCCGCGAAAAAACTTGACACTGATTAAATAAAGAACTAAATAGTTAACATATTAATCATCCCCGGATGACGAGGAGACCATACATGGAACTCAAGGACAAATTGGTCGGAATCATTGGGGCGGCCCAGGTGGATGACAGCCCCGCCACGCTGGCGGCCTATTCCCGCGACCATAGCCTGGTGGATTGCCAGGGCCTGGCGGACGCGGTGGTCTGGCCCGAGGACGCCGAGCAGGTGCAGAAGGTCATCCAGTTGGCCAACGAGCTGAAAATTCCGGTGATCCCGGTCAGCTCCGAACAGCACTTCCATGGCAGCACCCTGCCCAAGATGGGCGGAATCATCATGGACCTGCGCCGGATGAACCGCATCCTGGACGTGGATCTGCCCGATCGCCTGTTCCGCATCGAGCCCGGCGTGACCTGGGCCCAGGCCCAGGCCGAGACCGAGAAGCTGGGTCAGCGCATGATCATGCCGCTGCTGCCCCTGGCCAGCGGTTCGGTCATCGCCAGTCTTCTGGAGCGCGAGCCCCCCACCAACCCCCGTTTC
>JAIUYB010000065.1 GCA_020216625.1 Desulfarculus sp. | reverse complement strand
GGTTGGCGATCAGGCGCACCACCGCCGGGCAACTGGGGCTGATGCCCGGCCGCAACTCGGGGTGTTGCTGGAGGTGCTCCTCCATGGCGGCCGAATTCATCTCGCACAGCCAGCCCATGTCCACCACCTGGTCGAAACCCAAGCGGCGCAGGGCCAGGAGAATCTGGTTGGGCGTGACCTTATAGCCGAACTGGCTGAACAGGGTGGGGCTGGCCGCGGCCACGGCGTGCTTATAGCGGGCCACCTCGGCCAGGGGGGTGGTGTGGCAGCGGATGGCGCCGTGGGGACAGACCCGGAAGCAGTCGCCGCATTGCACGCAGCGCTCGGGCAGGATGCTGGCCACGCCGCGCTGGATGCGGATGGCCTTCATGCTGCATGCCTTAAGACAAAGCACGCAGCCATAGCACTTGTCCGGGTCGATCCAAACCGGGTGTCCGCCGCCGCCGACCATCGTCGCAACCGTCCAGCCCAACAAGACAATTGACCAAAACCAGCCCGGGGCCGCCACCCGCCGGCCCCCCCGCAAACCTACTCCACCCCGGCCAGGTTTTCATCCCCGCCGGCGTTTTCAGGTCAGGATGATTTCCGCCACCAGTTTGGTGCCCCGGCCGGGGCTGGTGTGAATTTCCAGGCGGTCGCTGTTGCGCTTGATGTTGGGCAGGCCCATGCCGGCGCCAAAGCCCATTTCGCGCATCTCCGGAGTGGCGGTGGACCATCCCTCCTGCATGGCCAGGTCCAGGTCCGGGATGCCGGGCCCCTGGTCCTCCACCACCAGGCGCACCAGGGTGGGCGCCAGGTAAACGCTCAGCCCTCCCCCGCCGCCGTACATCACCACGTTCATCTCGGCCTCGAAGGCCACGATGGCCACCCGGCGCAGGCATTGGGCGGAGAAGCCGACCTCCTTCAGCAGGTTCTTGACCGCGATGGAGACCTGGCCCGCCCCGGCGAAATCGTTGGCGGCGATGGTGAAGGCGTGGAGGAACTCGGGTTCCTGGTCCTGGGGCGGGGTCATGCCCGCCCTTCCGGCAGGGACCAGCCCCGCAGGCCCTGCGCGAACAACAGGCCGCAGGCGTCGAACATGGAATAGGCGGTGGTCATCAGAGGCAGGTCGAATTCCTGGGCCAGCAGCGTCACCGCCTCGCTGGGGCGCTTGCCCCGCACGAAGACCACGGCGCGGATGCCGGCCACCTCGGCGGTGCGCACCACCTGGGGGTTGGCCAGCCCGGTGAGCAGCAGGCTGCCGGGATGCGAAAAGGCCAGGACGTCACTCATCATGTCGGCGGCGTGGGCGAGCAGGACCTCCCGCTCCAAGGCCTCATGTCCGCTGAGAACCTCGGCCTGGAGCCAGGAGGCGATCTGGGCCAGCTTGACCGGCACCTAGGCGGTTACTCGTAACGTTCGACCAGGTCCACCACCGTGTCGGCCATGACCTTGCGGTGGGTGTCCTGGTCCACCACCATCACCGGAGCCACGCCGCAGGCGCCCAGGCAGCGCACCTGTTCCAAGGTGAACCGGCGGTCGGGGGTGGTGGTGTCCACCGGCACCCCCAGGTGGCGCTCCAGGCGGTCCAGGGCCTCCTTGCCACCGCGCACGTAACAGGCGGTGCCCATGCAGACCCGCACCGTGTGGCGGCCGCGGGGAATCATGGAGAAGAAGCTGTAGAAGGTGGTCACGCCGAAGACATCGTGGCCGGGGATGCCCAACTTGGCCGCGATGCGCTCCTGCACCGGCACCGGCAGATAGCCCACCACGCCCTGGGCCTGCTGCAAAACCGGGATCAGCGAGCCGGGCTTGCCCCGGAATTTCGCGCAGATGGCGTCGATTTGCTCCACCATCTCAGGGGTGACGTCCTCCGGCATGGTGCTCCGGCTCAGATCGGGTGCCGCGCTCATGGCTCGCTCCTCGCTAGACTTGCGGTGACGGGCCTCGCTGGGCCCGGGATTCGGTCGCTGTCGGTCGCCTGGCCTTCGCCCGCGATAATGCCGTGGTTTCCGGCTTGATTTTACTAACACACCCCACGAGGGGTGGCAAGGCTTTTCAGGCCGCGCAGAGCACCAAGAGGGCCATCGCCTCGGCGCTCTCGATGCCGGCCCCCAGGGTGTCGCCGGTGATCCCGCCCAGACGTCTTTGGTACCACCAGCCTTGGATCAACCCCACCAGCAGCACCCCCAAGGCGGCCCAGAGTCCGGGCCGTCCGGCTAGGAGTCCGGCCACCACCAAGGCCGCGGCGGCCGAGACCAATTCCGGTCGCAGGCTGCCGGGTCCGGCCACCGCGGCCCCCAAGCCCTGGCTGCGGGCCGGGGGCAGCAGGGCGGCCATCAGACCGGCCATGGCCCGGGCCAGGCCCGGAACCACGATCAACGCCGACAACAATCTGGACGGCCCCATGGAGGCCAGGGCCGCGAACTTGACCAGCAGGGTGACGGCCACCGCGCAGACCCCGAAGCTGCCTACCCGCGAGTCTTTCATGATCTCCAGGGCCCGCTCGCGGCTGGTCATATGCACCAGGGCGTCGGCGGTGTCGGCCAGCCCGTCCAGGTGCAAAAAGCGGGTCAGCTTGGCCCAGAGGGCGGTGAGCACCCCAGCCAGGGCCAGGGGCGGCAGCACCCAGCCCAGGAGCCAGCCCCAGGCCGCCAAAAGGAGGCCCAGGATCACTCCCACTGGCCCATACCAGGCCCGGGAGCGGCGCAGGTCCTCCGGCCCGGCGCTCAGATCGGCGCGCAGGGTGATGATGGTGAAGAACTGCAGGGCCAACAGGAAGGGCTTCACTATCCCTCGACCTTGTCGCCGGTGACGCCGGCGGATTCGAAGGTGGCCATTTCATTATAGATCGCCACCGCCGCCCGCACCAAGGTCAGGCCCAGGGCGGCCCCGGTGCCCTCGCCCAGGCGCAGGTCCAGGTCCAGCAGCGGCCGTTGGCCCAGGAATTGGCACTGGGCCTGGTGGCCGATCTCCTGGGAGGCGTGGCCCACGATGAAATAGTCGCGCGCGGCCGGAGCCAGGGCGGCGGCCACCAGGGCCCCGGTGGTGGAGATGAAGCCGTCCAGGATCACCGGCGTCCGGCGGCTGGCGGCGGCCAGGCAATAGCCGCAGATGGCCGCGATCTCCAGGCCCCCCACCGCCGCCAGCACCCCCAGGGGGTCGGCCGGGTCGGGGTGGTGCAGGGCCAGGGCCGCCTCCAGCACCTGGATCTTGCGGGCCAGGCCCTTGTCGTCCAGGCCGGTGCCCCGGCCGGTGACCTCGGCCGGGGCGCGGCCGCAGAGCACCGAGGTGATGGCCGCGCAGGCGGCGGTGTTGCCGATGCCCATGTCGCCGGGAATCAACAAATCCATCCCCTGATCCATGAGCTGGGCCGCCACCCGCGCGCCCACCAGCACCGCCTGGCGGGCCTCGGCCAAGGTCATGGCCGGCTCCACCGCGAAGTTGCGGGTGCCGCGCATCACCTTGGCCGCGATCAGCCCCGGCACCGCCTCGAACTCGTAGTCCACCCCCACGTCCACCACGTGGACCTGGGCCTGGGCCTGACGGGCCAGGACGTTGATCCCCGCCCCTCCAGCCAGAAAGTTGAAGACCATCTGGGCCGTGACCTCGCGGGGATAGAGGCTGACTCCGGCCGCGGCCACCCCATGATCGGCGGCGAAAACCGTCACCGCCGCCTGGGGCTGGCTCAAATGGGTGTCGCCCTTCATCTCGCACAGACGGCGGGCGACCTCCTCCAGGCGGCCCAGGGCCCCGGTGGGTTTGGTCAGGTTGTCCAGATGGGCCTGGGCCAGCGGGCCCACCGACTGGTCGGCGGGAGCGACGGCGGCGATGATCTGCTCGATGTTGTCCATGCCTTGGTTCTCCAAACTCGCTTCAGCCCGGCAGGCCGCCTTTGAGCGCCAGGGGCAGGCCGGCCATGACCATGATCACCCGGCCGCAAACCTGGGCCAGGTTTTGGTGCAACAACCCGGCCTGGTCGCGAAAGCCCCGGGCCAGGGCGTTGTCGGGCACGATGCCCAGGCCCACCTCGTTGCCCACCAGGATCACCACGCCGGGCAATTCCGGCAACAGCGCCGCCAACTCGCGGCCCCGCTCCTCCACCCCGGCCTCGTCCAGCCCGGCCAGGGTAAAAAGGTTGCTCTGCCACATGGTCAGGCAGTCCACCAGCACCACCGCATTGTCGTCGGCGACCCGGGACAGGGTTGGGCCCAGTTCCAGCGGCTCTTCCAGGGTGGTCCAGCGCGGGCCGCGCCGGGCCTGGTGGCGGGCCACCCGAGTCCGCATCTCGTCGTCGCGGGCCTGGCCGGTGGCCAGGTAGATCAGGGCCTGACCGGGATCGGCGGCCAGGCTCTCGGCCAACCCCTGGGCCCAGTCGCTCTTGCCGCTGCGGGCCCCGCCCAATACCAAGGTGTGCCTATTCATGGCGCTAGTCATAACCCAAAACCCGGCCGGCTTCAACGCCGCCTGGCCCAGGGCCGCTCAACCCCAGATAGTTTTTAGCTGGCCACCGGTTTTGGGTTATGTTACAGGCAGGCCATCAGCCAACGGAGGCCGTTCGGTGCCTATTCCAGACTCCAACCAGGGCTTCATGGCCATCACCCCGACCGAACCGGGCCGCCGGGATTGCTGGTGGCTGGTCCTGCTGGGGCTGGCCAGCCTGGGGGCCCATGCCTGGTGGCTGGGACTGCGCCTTGGCGGCGACAGCGGCCGCTACTTGGCCGGGGCCCAACGCCTGGCCCAGGGCCTGGAGCTGGTGGAAAAGCAGGCCGATTTCTGGGCCTACGCCCAATTGGTTCGCCTGACCGGAGCCAGCCAGGACGGCTTCTGGCTCCTGGTGGCTGTCCAGATGGCCCTTTCCATCCTCGCCGGCCTGACGCTCTACCACGCCGGGCGGGAGGCCTTCGGCCGATCGGCCGGCCTGTTGGCCGCCATCCTCTACCTGGCCTGGCCCGACCTGCAACAGTGGAACCTCTACCTCCTGACCGACGGCCCCTTCAACAGCGTGCTGGCCATCTGCCTGGGCCTGTCGCTGATCAGCCAAAGGCGTCCCCTGGCCTGGCTGGGCTTGTTGCCGGGTCTGTTGGTCCTGGCCTGGCTGCGCCCGGAAGGGGTGGTGTTCTTCCTGCCCTTCGCCGCCGGTCTGCTGGCCCAGCGCCAACCAGGCGCGGCGGTGACCCTGCTGGTCCTGGGGGCCGCGATCTGGCTCTTGCGCCCTCCCAGCGCCCGAGCGACGGCCGATATCATGCAGCAATGGCAACTGGGCACCGTGATCTGGGGGTACGCTCCGCCTCTGGGCGGACTGGAGCTGGAGCCGGCCGCCTACCAGGGCAGCCTGGCCGGAATGCTCTGGCGGGCCCTGGTCGAGGATCCGCTCCTGGTTGTGGGCATCCTGCTACGCCGCGCCTTCTGGTTTCTGTTCCACGCTCGGCCCTACTACTCCACCGCCCACAACCTGCTGGCCGCCGGCTCCAGCCTGGCGCTGTTGGTCCTCGCCACCTGGGGCGCCGTCACCGCCTTGGCCGGGGGGAGGCAGAGGGTGACGGCCTGGGGCCTGGTCCTGACCCAGCTCTGCCTGACCTGCCTGACCTGGGCCGACTGGGACGGCCGCTTTTTCACCCGCATCACCCCAGCCCTGATTCTTTTGGCCGCCGACGCCCTGCTGGGCCGACCGGATCCAGACCCCAATCTGGGCGGAACCCGCCGCTTCCAACACCTCTAGCCCCGCCGTCCCGGACCGAGGCGGGTTTGTCCCCGCCCAGACGGGCGTGCTACACTGCGGCTTTGTGGGAACTGAACAAGGAGCCGCCGGGCTTGAACCAAGCGCTATTGGAGATCAAGGGGCTAGTCACCGCCTTCCCCGGCCGGGGGGGCGAACTGCGGGCCGTGGACGAGCTGGACCTGAGCCTGATGCCGGCCGAGGTGCTGGGCCTGGTGGGCGAAAGCGGTTGCGGCAAGAGCCTGACCGCTCTGAGCGTGTTGGGACTGGTTCCCAGGCCGGGCCGGGTGACCGACGGCAGCATCTTTTTCGAGGGTCGCGACCTGTTGACCCTGCCCGAGCCGGAACTGCGCCAGATCCGCGGGGCGCGGGTCTCCATGGTTTTCCAGGAGCCCATGACCAGCCTCAACCCGGTCTTCACCGTGGGCCGCCAGGTGGCCGAGCTGGTGGCCGCCCACCAGGAGATCCCGGCAGCCGAGGCCTGGGAGCGGGCGGTGGCCATGCTGGGGCGCGTGGGGGTGCCGGAGCCGGCGGCCCGGGCCAGGGCCTATCCCCACCAGCTCAGCGGCGGCCTGCGCCAGCGGGTGATGATCGCCATGGCTCTGCTCCTGGACCCCCGCCTGGTGATGGCCGACGAACCCACCACCGCCCTGGACGTGACCATCCAGGCCCAGATCCTGGACCTTTTGCGCCGCCTGCAACGGGACAGTGGGGTGGGGGTGCTCTTGATCACCCACAACCTGGCGGTGGTGGCCCAGATGGCCAGCCGGGTGGCGGTGATGTACACCGGACGGCTGGTGGAGGAGGCCCCGGTGGCCGAGCTGTTCGCCGAACCCCTGCACCCTTACGCCGACGGACTGCTGGCCTGCCTGCCGGCCCGAGCCACCAAACGCGGCCAGCGTTTGCCCACCATCAAAGGGGTGGTGCCGCCCTTGGACGACCTGCCCCCAGGCTGCAAGTTCAGCGATCGCTGCCCCCGGGCCTTCGCCGCCTGCCGCCAGGCCGAGCCGGCCCTGGTGGAGGTGGCGCCGGGCCGCCGGGTGCGCTGCTTCCTGCACCACGACCAAGCCCGCGAGCCACGGAGGGCGGCGTGAACCAGGCCGAGGAAACCCTGGTCCAGATCAGGGGCCTGAGCAAGCACTACCGGGTGGGGGCCGGGTTCCTGGGCAGCCAGCGGCGCACCCTCCAGGCGGTGGACCAGGTGGACCTGACCATCCGGCGGGGCGAGGTGCTGGGCCTGGTGGGCGAGAGCGGCTGCGGCAAGTCCACCCTGGGCCGCCTGATTCTGCGCCTGACCGAGCCCTCGTCCGGCACGGTTTTCTTCGAGGGGCGGGATGTGGGCGGCCTGGACCGGGGGCAAATGCGCGCCCTGCGCCGCCAGATGCAGATCGTCTTCCAGGACCCCGTGACCAGCTTGAACCCTCGCCTGACCGTGGGCGGCATCCTGGGCGAGCCCTTGCGCATCCACGGCCTGGCCCGGGGCCGGGAGGTGGAGCGACGGGTGGCGGAGCTATTGGAGGCGGTGGGCTTGAGGGCCGAGCACGCCGGGCGCTATCCCCATCAGTTCAGTGGCGGCCAGCGCCAGCGAATCGGCATCGCCCGGGCCCTGGCGCTCAACCCCAAGCTGGTGGTGGCCGACGAGCCGGTCAGCGCCCTGGACGTCTCCATCCAGGCCCAGGTGATGAATCTTTTACTGGAGTTGCGGGATAAATTCGGCCTGACCTATCTGCTGGTGGCCCACGACCTGACCGTGGTCCACCATCTGGCCGACCGCATCGCGGTGATGTATTTGGGCCGGATCGTGGAGGCGGCCCCGGCCGAGGGCTTCGACCAACCGCCCATGCACCCCTACACCGCGGCCCTGTTCCAGTCCGCGCCCATCGCCGACCCGGCCCGCCAGACCCGCCCCCCGGCGCTCAGGGGCGACGTGGCCAGCCCCCTGGACCCGCCCCCGGGCTGCCGTTTTCATCCCCGCTGCCCCGAGGCCCAGGCCGTCTGCCGCCTCCAGAGCCCCGAACTGCGCGAAATCGCCCCCGACCACCTCTGCGCCTGTCACTTCCGCTGATTTCTAGCCCTGGTGCAGGGACAGTTGCTTGTGGATGAAGTCCTCCACCTCCTGCACCGGCCGGTAGACCCCGTAGTGCCCCTCGGCCAGGATGTCGGCCTTCAGATCCAATAACCGGGTCATGCTCGCGCGCCACTGGCCCAGGTCCGAGCCAAAGGCCGGCGAAAAGGGCCCATGCACGTCCTGGCCGAATAGCACCTTTTGGCCCTCGGCCCAGCACCAGGCGCTGATGGAGCCCGGGGTGTGACCCGGGGTGTGGATCACGGTCAGATCCTGGCCGCCGCCCAGGGACAGCCGGAAGCCTTCTTCCACCATCTGGTCGGCGGCGACCGTCTCCAGGCCCAGGCCATACCAGTGCGCGGCGCTGCGCTGGCTGTCGCCCTGGGCCAAGACCCAGGCGTCATCCGGATGCATCAGCACCTGGCAACCGGTGCGGCGGCGAATCTCGGCCGCCCCGCCGCAATGGTCGATATGGGCATGGGTCAGCAACAGGTGGGTCAGGGTGCGTTGGCAGGCGCGGTTGACCAAGTCCAGGATGCGTCCGGCGCTGGGGCCGGACCCGCAATCCACCAGCACCGAGGCGGTGTCGCCGCAGACCAGGTAGCAGAGACAGTCGCGGGGATCGGACAGGTCGGGACCGCCCACCATGAAGACGTTGTCGACCAGCCGTCGGGGTTGGGGCCGGTTGGGGCTCATGCTGTCACCTCGCGTGGCGAACGGCTTGTCTTTAAGTGTCGCCGCGATCACCAGGCGCGCGGCCCGTCCGAGACGGACCGCGGGGGACGCGGGCGGGGCCATCACCGCGAATGTTCACAGTATGCCGCCCAGCCTGGCGCTGGAGCAAGCCCCAAACCAGGCTCTTTGCACCAGGCCGGTTGCCAAACTTGGGGCGGCCCGGTTAGTCTGGTGCCAGGCCGCCACGCCGGAGGCTTGCCGAGGAGAACGCCTTGCACCCACACCATTCATCGTCCTATTTCAACCTGGTGGAAAAGTCCGTCATCGCCCTGGGCCTGGTGGGTCTGTCCCTGCTGCTATATGGCTTCTCCTACTGGCTGTTCGGCGATCTGGACCTGATCCGCAAGTATTTCATGCTCCACCTGGCCTTCCTGCCGGTCCACGCCCTGGTCCTCACGGTGATCCTCGAGGAATTGTTGAACTTTCGAGCGCGTGCCTCCCGCCGCCACCGCCTCG
>JAIUYB010000064.1 GCA_020216625.1 Desulfarculus sp. | reverse complement strand
CCTGGGGCGTCATCCCCGCCGCTCGGCGCAGCCCGTCCAGACCGCCGGCCTTGAGATAAGCTTCGATCAGGGGCGGGCGGGCCTGTGCGCAGCGGGCCAGCAGCCCGGCGGTGGGGGCTAGGGCGCTCATGGCCGCCTCAGCGCTGACCGGGGGCGCTGGGCTCGGCGGCCACCGCCAGGGCGAAGCGCAGCCGGCGGTCGTCGGGCAGATGGTCGGCGGAACCGAAGCTCAGGCACTGGGTCAGGCAGCGGGTGACGCAGGCCGGCTTGAGCCCCTGGTCCAGGCGGTCCTTGCAGTAGTCGCACTTGACCGCCTTGTTGGTCTCCGGATCCCACTGGCAGGCCCCCCAGGGGCAGGCCATGATGCAGCTCTTGCAGCCGATGCACAGCGTGGGATCGATATAGACGATGCCGTCCTGGGGCCGCTTGATCACCGCCCCGGTGGGGCAGACATTGAGGCACCAGGGATCCTCGCAGTGGAAGCAGGGCATGAAGACCTGGCGGATGTGGGGGATGCCGGCCCGGTCGCTGGGCCCCACGCTCAGGTTGCGGCAGAGGCTCGGCCCCGGCCCCAGGCCCTTGTTGGACTTGCAGGACACCTCGCAGGACAGGCAGCCGATGCATTGGTCGGCGTTCTGCATCAGGTAGTATTTGCTCATGCGCGATCTCCCGGCCCCATCCGAGAGGGGCCAACCGATCCATCAGGCGGCCGCGGGGAGGCTCCCCCCCGCCGGTCGCGGTCAAGCCCGGGCCACCCGCACCACGCACTCGGTGAGGTTGTTGCCGCCGCCGGCCGGGTCGTAGGCGTGGAGCAGCCCGGTCTGCAGGCGGTGGTCGGCCATGCCCTTGCCGTAGGCCCGGGTCTGCCAGGGCACGCTGCGGCCAAAGCCATGGTAGAGGAACACCGCCTCGGGATGAATCCAGGGGGTGAGGGTGAGGCGGCCGGTCTGCCGGGCCTGGTCGGTGGTCACCTCCACCATGTCGCCCTCGCCGAGCCCCAGGGCCGCCGCCGGCTCGGGGTGCATCCAGAGGCTGTTCTCGCTCATCAGCTCGTTGAGCAGGGGATTGTTCATGGTGTGAGCGTGGTTGTGGAAGGCCGGACGCCCGAAGACCAGGCGGAACTGGCCCGGGGCCAGCTCGGCCGGGGCCTGGTAGGGAGCCAGGCAGGCGGGCAGGCCAGCGGCGGCCAGGACCGGGCTGACAAACTCGATCTTGCCCGAGGCGGTCTTGAATTTCAGGCCCTCGGCCCGGTCCCACAGCAGCGGTTTGGCCGCCAGGGAGACCATGCCCTTGGCGCGCAGGGTCTGAAGGTCCACGTCGGTGCCCTCCAGCTGATAGCGCCAGATGTCCTCGATGCCGTCGAAATCGAAATACTGCCCCACCCCCAGGCGACGGGCCAGCTCCCGGAAGATCCACCAGGCCGGACGGGCGTCGAAGCGGGGCTCTATGGCCTGGTCGCGGATGATCACCTCGGGCTTGGGGCCATGCGTGGCCGCCAGGATGTTGGCCCGCTACAGGTAGGTGGCCTCGGGCAGGATCACGTCGGCCGCCAGCCAGGCGGTCTCGCTGTAGTTGACGTCGATGGCCACCACCAAATCCAGGTTGGCCAGGGCCTTGAGCTGGGCCTGGGGGTCGGGCAGGCTGACCAGGGGGTCGTGGCGGTAGGCGATGTAGGCCCCCAGGGGATAGGGCTGGCCGGTCTCCAGGGCCTCGTACATCAGGTGCAGCAGGCCCGCCTCCGCGTCCCAATGGCGATGGACGGCGCCGATGCCGTCCACCCGGGAGGCCTCCGGGGCCGGGATGCGGTCGCCGAGTTTCTTGAGGTTCTTTCGGCCCACGTCGCCCGGGGACTTGGCGATGATCAGGCCGCCCGGGCTCTCGATGGCCCCCAGCAGGACATTGAGGATGTAGGCCGCCCGGGAGGTTTAGAAAGACTGGCGATGGCGGGCGGTCATCCAGCCGGGGTGGATCACCACCTTGGGCGCGGCCGCGGCCAGGTCCCGGGCCAGGGCCTCGATCTCCGCCGCCGGGACGCCGGTCTGCTCGGCGGCCCAGCGCGGGGTGCAGCCCTCCACCGCCTGGCGCAAATCGTCCAGGCCCGCGCACCAGCGGTTCACGAAGTCGGCGTCGTAGAGGTCGTCCCGGAGCACCAGGTGGATGCAGGCCAAGAGCAGGGCGTAGTCGGTGTTGGGCCGGATGCGCAGGAAGCGGGTGGCCTTGCTGGCGGTGACGGTGGCCCGCACGTCCACATAGGTGCAGCCCGCGCCCTTGCCCAGGGCCTCCATGAACTGCTTGGCCTCCTTGACCTGCAACGATTCAAGCAGGTTGCGGCCGATGAGCAGGATGTGGCGGGCGTTTTTGATGTCGTAGGCGAAGCCCTTGCGCCCCCAGCCGAAGAGGCTGCGGGCGGCGTGGTGCACGTTGCGGGCGCAGGTGCAATCGTGGTTGAAGTAGTTGGGCGAGCCCAGGGCCTTGACAAAGCTTTTGGTCAGGTCGGTGAAGGGGCCGCCGCGGTCGGACAGGGCCACGCCCTGGCCGCCCAGGCGGGCGATGACCTCCTGGAGCTTGCCGGCCACGTAGTCCAGGGCCTCGTTCCAGGTGGCGCGCCGCCACTGGCCCGAGCCCCGGGGGCCGGAGCGGATCAAAGGCTGCTGGGGGCGCTCGGAATCGTACTCCATGGCCAACCCAGCCACGCCCTTGGCGCAGAGGCTGGTCCCCATGGTGGCGTCGTTGGGATTGCCCTGGACCCAGACCGCCCGCCCATCCTGGACCTCCACCTGGATGGGACAGCGCACCGCGCACATGCCGCAGATGCTCATCACCTGGCGGCGACGGTGCGGCTGGGTCGGCATGGCCTGGCCGTTACCCGGGGAGGGTTTCATGCGCAGTCTCCGTTGAAAAGGGGTGAAACCGGGCTCTTCTGGCGAGCCGCGTAAGTATAGCACGATTACCGGCCGTGGCTGGTCCAAATTGGCGGATGGGAGACGAAAAGCTAATAAATTCGCGCGAGGGGGCGAAGACGGGCGGAGCCCGGGGTTGGGGCGGGCTGGCTCGACTAGGCCGGGTCGGGGGACGGGCGCTGGTCCAAAAGCTGGCTGATCTGCGCCAGCATGGTGGCCATGCGCACCGGCTTTTGCACCACTCCGGCCACCCAGGGCGCCAGGTCCTGGAAATCCACCGAGGGGCTGCCGGAGGAGATTAGAACCCGGATGCCCTGGTCGATTCCGGTCAGGTGGCGCAGGCACTCCAGGCCGTCCATGCGGGGCAGGCTCAGGTCCATCAGCACCAGGTCATAGGATCGGCCCTCGCGCTGGGCGGCGCGGAACAGCTCCAGGGCCTCCAGGCCGTCGCCGGCCAGGCTGACCCGGTATCCCGCCCGCTCCAGGATGATCTGGTACAGGTCGCTGATCTGGGGGTCGTCCTCCACCACCAGCAGGCTGGCGGCGGGATGGCCCGGTTGCAGAGAGGAGGCGGCGGAAAGTTGGCTGGGGTTAAGGCCGTTCATGCTGCGTTCCTTTACGGTGGTTCAACCCCGGCTCTACGCTGGGCCGGGGCTGAAGGGACATGTCGAGGCTACAAACACCATAGCAGAATGCGTGCCAGCGGCCAGGGGTGGGGTCTAGGTCAAGTTTATCCGATGGTTGGCGATCAAGAGGAGTTCGGGTGACGAGGTGGGTGTCATCTCCGGCAGGACGATATGTCTTCCCGGGCGATACGCCGTCGTCTCGGCGAAGGGACTCCTGGCGGCCGCCCGGGTTGGGAGAGCGGGTTTCGCCCCTCAGGCCCCCATGATTCGGCACGCCGCCGGGGGCAGGTGCCAGGCCAGGCGGCCGGGCAGGCCCAGGCTTTCCAGGTCGATGCGGCAGACACCGCCGCGCTCGAAGGCCACCACCACCCAATCCGGCCGGCCGGAGAGCAACAGGGAGGCCAGGCGGGCCAGGTGGGGCAGATGGCCCACGATGAGGATGCGCTGGGCTCCGGCCAGGTTGCGCAGGTGGTCCAGCAACTCCCCGGGCGGGGCCATGGGCTTGACCAGCTCGCTCTGGGCGATGAGGCGGCTCTCGAAGCCCAGGGTGGCGGCCACGATCTCGGCGCTCTGCCGGGCCCGGGCCTTGGGGCTGCTGATCAGGGCGTCCAGCGCCAGATCCAGGCGTTTGAGGGCGCGGGCCGCGGTGCGCACCACCTCGCGGCCATGGGCGGAAAGGCCCTCCCCCGGATCCTCCTCGGGGGCCAGGCTGGGCCCGTGTTGCATAAGGTAAAGCTCCACCCCCAGATCCTCCCGGCTGATTGCACAATGAACCCTATTTTAGAAAGGCTCGCCACCCGATATGTCAAGGGTTTTGCGCGGCCGGGGTCCAATATACCGGTCGGGCCAGGCCGAGTCAGCCCCGTCCCGCGCCGGAGCGGCCGCAACGCGCCAGCCCGGCGGGAGGCGGGGATGATGCGGCCGAGGCTACTTGCGGGGGCTCTGGGGGTTGTCCACGCCTTCGGAGGGGCGGCCGAAGCTGGCGCAATCCACGCCCTTCAGAGGATGGTTCTTGGCGTAGACCCGTTTGAGGTAGCGGGCCGGAACGTTGGGGTAGTAGGTGGCGATGGCCTGGATGCCGCGCTCCTGCTCCACCGGGATGATCTCGTACTGGTCGGTGCCCACGCCGTTGGCCACCCCGCCGTAGATCTGCTGCTCCACGTCCTTGCCCTTGATCTGGTTGAGCTTCTTGTCGCCGCAGCACATGCAGCCGAACTCCTCGGCGGCCGAGTTGTTGAGCCCCGGGGCGGCGTTCATCAGGTCGATGCAGGCCTTGTCCACCGCCACCGGGTCGAAGGAGGCCAGGACCCCGATGCCGTTGACGATGGGGGTGTCGGTCCAGCCATAGCAGTCGCAGATGGGGGTTATGTCCACGGCGTAATTAAGGAAAAACGCCTTGCCCGGCTCCTTGGTCAACATGGCGGCCAGGGCCGAGTCGGCGATGCGCCGGCCCAGGATGTCCATCTGGTCGAAGCGCTGGATGGCCCCCACCCCGGCCATGTTGATGCACAGGTTGGCGCAGGCGAAGCAATAGACGCAGCCCTCGGCGTTGACCTCCAGGCCCTTCTCGCCGATCTTGATGCCGCCCTCGGGGCAGCAGTCCTCGCACAGATGCCGCCATTGGCACTCCAGGCCCAGGCACTTGCCCGGGTCGACGATGGGCTTGTCCCCGGCCAGGCCGCCGTGCAGGTTCATCTTGCCGCGCTTGCTGGCCCCGCCCACCCCGATGTTCTTGAGCGCCCCGCCATAGCCGCCGGCGGGGTGGCCCTTGAAGTGGGCCACCGACAACAGCGCGTCGGCGTCGGCGATGGCTCGGGCGATGAACTGTTTATTCAGGTAGTTGCCCCGGCCGTTCAGCTCCACCACCACGTCGTCGGTGCCGATCCAGCCGTCGGCGATGAAGACCGGGCAGCCCATGGAGGCCGAGGTGAAGCCGTTTTTCTCGGCCGTCTCCAAGTGGTCGATGGCCAGGGTGCGGCTGATCCAGGGGTGGTAGGACATGGTGGTGGTGTCGGTGACAAAGGGCCGGCAGCCGCGCTCCTTGAGCGCTTCCACCAGGGTGCGCACGATGACCGGACGCAGGTAGCCCACGTTGTAGGCCTCGCCCATGTGGGTCTTGACCGCCACCATGTCCCCGGGCCGCAGACCGTCCAGCCAGCCGGAGCGCTCCAGCAGCTCGCGGCCCTTGATGGCGGTGGACTCCAGAAAGCGCCGGGCGCGGGCGTCCATGAACCAGATCTTGGCCTTGTCCATGCGGGGGCTCCTTGGCTGGGTTGTCCGGGACGGGGCGGCGCCGGCTAGAGCCCGGCCAGCTCCTCCAGATGCTTGTCGCGCTTCTTGGCCAGCAGCTTCAGGGCCCGGTTGACCTCGGGCATGGCCGCCAGCTTGAGCGCGGCTTGGGCATAGAAATCCGCGGCCTTGGCCTCGATCTCCCGCGCCGCCTCTAGGGCCCCGGCCCGGTCCAGGCCGGCCGGGTCGGGCCGGGCGGCCTGGAAAGGCGCGCGGAAGAAATCCCGCACCGGCTCCAGGATCATCTCGGTGACGTTCTCCCGCCGGGTGCGCAGCACCGCCTCCAGGTTCTTGGCCTCCTCGGCGGCGAAGCGGTCGGCGAGCGGGGCGAGCTCGCCCAGGGCGGGGTTGGCCGCCAAGGCGCGGTAAAAGGCGATGTCCGCCTGCTGCAGCTCGGCGGCGAAGGCCAGGATGCCGCCAAAATTGTTGAGGGGCATGGGATTCTCCCTGGTCCGGGCGGGGAGGGAGGCCCCCGCCCGGACGCCGGCCTACCAGCGGGTGATGACGACCTTGGTGTCGGTGAAGAACTGGAAGATCTCGCGGCCGTGGCCCTTGAGATCGCCGAACATGCTCTGGCCGGCCCCGCCGAAGGGGAAGAAGCTCATGGGCGCGGCGATGCCGATGTTCACCCCGATCATGGAGGGTTTGGCCCGGTACTTGAACTGACGCACCGCCTTGCCGCTCTGGGTGTAGATGCAGGCGCTGTTGGCGAAGCCCCGGCTGTTGACCAAATCGATGGCCTGGTCCAGGTCCTGGGCCCGCACGATGGCCACCACCGGGCCGAAGATCTCCTCCTTGGCGATGGTCATGTCGGGCGTGACGTGGTCGAAGACGGTGGGGCCGACGAAGAAGCCGTTCTCGCAGCCGGCGGGCCGGCAGGCCCGACCGTCCAGCACCAGCTTGGCGCCCCCGGCCAGGCCCTTTTCGATGTAGTTCAGCACCCGCTGGCGGTGGGCGGCGCTGACCACCGGGCCCATGTTCATGGACTCGTCCAGGCCGTCGCCCACCCGCAAGGCGGCCGAGGCGGTGGTGAAGGCCTCCACCACCTGGTCGGCGGCCTCGCCCACCGGCACTAGCAGCGAGCCGGCCAGACAGCGCTGGCCCGAGCAACCGTAGAAAGAGGTGACCAAGGAAGGCAGGGCGGCCTTGAGGTCGGCGTCGGGCATCAGGACCACGCAATTCTTGGCCCCGCCCAGGGCCTGGACCCGCTTGCCGGTGGCCCCGCAACGCTCGTAGACCAGCCTGGCGGTGGGGGTGGAGCCCACGAAGGAGACGCCGACGATGCCGGGGTGCTCCAGGATGGCGCTGACCACCTCGCGCGAGCCGTGGACCAGATTCAGCACCCCCTCGGGCAGGCCGACTTCCTCCTCGATCAGCTCGAAGACCTTGGTCTGGGTCAGGGGCACCTGCTCGCTGGGCTTGAGCACGAAGGTGTTGCCGCAGACGATGGCGTAGGGCAGGAACCACCAGGGGACCATGGCCGGGAAGTTGTAGGGGGCGATGGCGGCGAAGACGCCCATGGGTTGGCGCTCGGCGTAGCAGTCGATGTCCTTGGCGATGTCCTCCAGGCAGTAGCCGGTCATCAGGGTGGTGACCCCGGTGGCGTGCTCCACGTTCTCGATCATGCGCCGGACCTCGCCCCGGGCCTCGTCGATGGCCTTGCCCTGCTCGGTGGTCAGGGTGCGGGCGATCTGCTCGAAGTTGGCCTCGAAGACCTCCTTCATGCGGAATAGATAACGGGCCCGGGTCAGCGGCGGGGTGCTGCGCCACTCCCAAAACGCCTCCTGGGCGGCGGTCACGGCCCGGTCCAGGTCGGCGGCGGTGGAATAGGGCACGCGGGCGATCTTCTCGCCGCTGGCCGGACGCCAGACATCGCCGAAGCTGGTGGTGGCGGAGGCGACCCATTCGCCGCCGATGAAGTTCTTCAGGGTTGGGATCGACATGACGGCCTCCTGGGGGGTGGCGAGGGGCCGACCGGGATGGGCTGAGCGGCAGCGGAGCCTTTTGCTCGGGAACCCCCCCAAGGTTTCCGCTGCCCGGGGCCGGCATCCCGGCCGGCGTTCGGATGATCGTAGCTACAAGCTAGCCCCCGGCGGGTCCGGCGTCAAGCAAAATTATGTATATAGTTATGATATATGAGCCGAGGGACGCTTGCCCTGTCGCTTCGCTCCCCGCAAATCACCCCCACTCACGGCAGCGGACCAATCCCCCCGGGCCTAGGCGCGGCGGCTGGTGGGGGCTTGGCCCGATTTTTGGCGCAGCTCCAGGAGCTCTTCGGCGACCTCGTCCACGTGACGGCGCATTTCCTGGGCGGCGGCGGAGGCGTCCTTGGCCTTGAGGGCGGCCAGGATGCGCTCGTGGGCGGCGAGCACCCGGCGGGAGAAGTCCAAACCGGGCTGGAGGTGGCGCTTGCTGTCGGTGAGCAGGGAGTTGACCAGGTCGGTGACCAGGATCAGCACAGGGTTTTCGCTGACATGGGCCAGGGTGCGGTGAAAATCCACCTCGTCCTTGCCCCCCACGATGCTCTCGCCCCGGGCCAAGGCCTCGCGGCAGGACTGGTTGAGCTGCTCCAGGCGGTCGATCTCGCCCTGGCGCAGGCGCCCGGCGGCCAGGCCGGCCAGGTAGGGCTCCACCAAATGGCGGACCTCGGAAAGGTCGGTGATGGAGGTGTTCTGGAAATGCAGGAAGTTGGCGATGGAGTCCTGAGTGGTCCGCATGTCCACCGCCATCACCTCGGCCCCGCCGCCCGGCCCCTGGCGGATGGTGAGGAAGCCCATCACCTCCAGCACCCGCAGGGCCTCGCGCATGGTGTTCTTGGAGACCCCGAAGCGGGCGATGAGCTCTTTCTCGGAGGGCAGGCGGTCGCCCGGCGAGAGCTGGCCGGAAAGGATGGCCTGGCGGATCTGGCCGATGATCTCCAGGGCGGCTTTCTTGGGGCGGACTTGCTCGAACATGGGCGGCATGCCTCCGGGTGCTTATGCGGGGGAGTATAGGCGATCCGGCCTGGCATGTCAAATAAATATAACATATATATATAGCGATAGTTGGTGAGGAGGTCCGGCTCCTTCCGTCGCCCGGG
>JAIUYB010000063.1 GCA_020216625.1 Desulfarculus sp. | reverse complement strand
GGGCGGCCAGAGGCGGACCGCGGCGATCCGGGGCCCGGGAGGGGAGCATGGCCGTTAAAGAAATCGGTCGCTTGCACGTCATCACCGACACCGTGCTACAAGGTCGCTATTCGCATGAGGATCTGGCCCGCCTGGCCATCGCCGGGGGAGCGGGGGCGATCCAGTTTCGCCAGAAGCAAGGCTCCACCCGGGAGCTGATCGAGACCGCCCGGGCCATGCTGGCGGTCTGCCGCCGCCTGGGGATTCCCCTGATCGTCAACGACCGCCTGGACGTGGCCCTGGCGGTGGAGGCCGACGGGGTGCATCTGGGCCAGGACGACTTCCCCATGGCCCAGGCCCGGGAGATTCTGGGGCCGGACAAGATCATTGGCGGTTCGGCCTCCACCCTGGATGAGGCCCGGTCCTGCCAGGCCCAGGCGGTGGACTACATCGGTCTGGGGCCGGTCTACCCCACCGGCTCCAAGGCCGACGCCAGCCCGGCCGGGGGACTGGATCTGGTGCGCCGGGTGAGTCGGGAGCTGGACCTGCCGGTGATCGCCATTGGCGGCATCGGCGCGGCCAACGCCCCTGAGGTGCTGGCGGCCGGGGCCTACGGGGTGGCGGTCATCTCGGCGGTCTGCTGCCAGGACGACCCCAGCGCGGCGGCGGCCAACCTGCTGCGGGCCTTGCGGGGCTGATCCCCGTCCATCCACCGGACGACTATGTCGATCCCATTTTCGCGCCTTGCGCGGGAAGGTAGACGCAACATGGAGAACCTTGGCCAACGGGCGGGAGAGAGCCTGGCCGCCATCCGCCAGAAGCAGCCTCTGATCCACAACATCACCAACTTCGTGGTGATGAACAACACCGCCAACGCCCTGTTGGCCTGCGGGGCCTCGCCGGTGATGGCCCACGCCGCCGAAGAGGTGGAGCAGATGGTTTCCTTCGCCGGGGCGCTGGTGCTCAACATCGGCACCTTGACCCCGGTCTGGGTGGATTCCATGCTCCTGGCCGCCACCAAGGCCCGAGAGCTGGGAGTGCCCATCGTCCTGGACCCGGTGGGCTCCGGGGCCACCGACCTGCGCACCCAGGCCAGCCTGCGCATCCTGGCGGTGGGGGTCAGCCTGGTGCGGGGCAACGCCTCGGAGGTGCTTTCCCTGGGCGACGCCGCCAGCCAGACCAAGGGGGTGGACTCCACCCACAGCGTGGACGAGGCGGCGCAAGCCGGGATGGACCTTGCCCGCTCCCTGGGCACCCCGGTGGCCATCACCGGCGCGGTGGATCTGGTCACCGACGGCCAGCGGGTGCTGCGGGTGGCCAACGGCCATCCCCTGATGACCAAGGTCACCGGCACCGGCTGCACCGCCAGCGCCCTGATCGGGGCCTTCCTGGCGGTGGACCCAGACCCGGTGGTCGCCGCGGCCTCGGCCCTGGCCTTTCTGGGATTGGCGGCCGAAAAGGCGGCGGACATATCCAAGGGCCCGGGAAGCCTGCAGATGAACCTACTTGACGTCCTGTATGTCCTGACCCCGGAGGAGCTGGCCCGCGGAGCCCGCATCAGCGCCTGAGTCTGTCAACGCCCCGGGGCCCGCCCTGGCCCCGGGGCCCGTTTCTCCCCCCCTCGGACCCCCATCTTTCACTCGACCATCCGCCAACCACCCAGGCGAGCGCCTGGGGGCGTGGCGGGTTGGCGCGGGGTGGCTTGTTGGCGGAACGGACGAGCGGGGCAAGGCGCTTGGATTTACTAAACCAGTTAAGGAAAGATGATCGATATCCTATCGGTAAAAAAGGATATTCCGCGATTCGGACTGTGCTCGACTTGCAAAATACAAGAGATGGACCCACAAAATTGTTCAGCCACCAAAACTCGGCGTTCACTTCCTTGTGCAATGGCGCGCAGGAAAAGGTGAACAATGACTCAGTAATACAGAAAAATGCACCACGGCCGACGTGGGCATGGGAGAATAAAACTCTGATGTGCAATAAGTGTTTATGTGAAAAGAAGATTAAATTGCAAACAGCAATAAATCAGTAAATCCAACATTGCATAGTGCAATGCGGTTTGTGGCTTTGTTCCCCTGCCTGGCGCCCCAGAGATTGCCTAGCCGTATTTGGCGTTAAAACAAATAGGTACCATTGTGAAAAGGAACTACGCGCATAATCACCTATAACTTGCCCGCAATTGTAGTTAGCGCCAGGCGGATCATGGAAGCCGGCGCCATCGGCAGGGGAAACCAGGCAGGGGCTTGGCTTCACCTTTGCACTAACAACGCCAAAACTCCCAAACCGAGAATGAGGAGGCTGGGCTCATGACCGAAGAACCCTCGTTGCGAAGGTTTCTGGACGCGGTTGCGGAGATGCATTCCTCTTTCAGCCTGGAGACCACCCAGCAGGCCGTGGTGATCAACGCGGCCAGCCTTTTCGGAGCCAGGGGCAGCTCCCTGATTCTTTGCAGCCCCGGCGACAGCCCGCTGAAAATTTCGGCAAGCCATGGATTGAGCAACAATTATCTGCAGAAGGGAGACATCGATCCCGGCAAGAGCCTGGGCGAAACCCTGGATCGTCAGCCGGTGATGGTCAGTGACGTGGCCACCGATCCCAAAATCCAATACCGCCAGGCCGCGATTGACGAAGGAATCTGCAGCATTATCGGGCTGCCTGTCGCCGTGGGCTCGGTCCTGGTGGGCTCCCTGCGCCTGTATTTCAGCCAGCCCAAGGACTTCAAGCCCATCGAATTGGAATACCTTTACGCCCTGCCGCGCCAAGTGGGCTTGGCCTTAAAAAAGGCCTTTTATTTCAGCTCAATGCAGGATGCCATCAACGAGCTTCACCGGATGCCGGTCCTGGATTCCTTCAAGCAGGCGGTCCAGACCCTAGTGGGCATCACCACCAAGTACAGCGGGGCGCGGGGCGCGGCCCTGATGCTGGTGAACAAGGAAAATCAAACGCTTGAAAGCGTGTACAGCATCGGACTCAGCGAGCGCTACCTCAAGAAGGGTAGCGTCAGCCTGGGGCGCAGCCTGGGCGAGGTCAGCCAAGGACGCCCCGTGATCATCGCCGACGTGGACCATGATGACCGGGTGCAGTATCGCGAGGAGGCCCAGGCCGAGCGAATCAAGGCCATCATTGGCCTGCCGGTCTGGGTGGGGGCGGAAATCGCTGGGGTGTTAAGGCTTTATTACTCTTATAATTTCCTTCCGGATGGCGACGATCTGCTCTGGCTCCAGCAACTGGCCCACCACGCCGGGATGGCCTTCGAGAAGAACCAGCTCCTGATCCAACTCAAGAACCGTCACGATTGGTACAAGGACATCTTGCAGGACATGCGGATCTAGTCCCGAACCAATCCTCAACTGGTAGCGCCGGAGGCGGTCGGCCGGGTGAGCGGTCGGCCGCCTTCTGGTGATTGATCATAACTATCGGCGAATTGCTGGCCAGCCGCCAACCCCGAGGCAACCTGCCCCGCGTACTTGATCCGCGCCCAGCGAGAGGCTTCTCCGGCCGGTTGATAGGTCAAGGCCCGCGTGGTGCAGGCCGACACACAGGCAGGCTCCAGCCCCTGCTGGCGGCGTTCCTGGCAATAGTCGCACTTGACCACCTTGGCCCGGGCTTCATCCCACTTCGGAGCGGACCAGGGGCAGACCTCCACGCAGGCCAGGCAGCCCACGCACAAAGAGTCTTCGACCAAAACCAAACCAGTTTCCGGGTCCTTGCGGATGGCTCCCGTCGGGCAGGCCGGCAGGCACCAAGGCTGGTCGCAATGGAGGCAGGTGACAAAGGCGCTGAGCAGGTCCGGACCGCCCAAAGGGGTTCTCTCCGGCCGCACCAGGACCCGGCCCAGGCTCATGCCGATGGGAAGACGGTTTTGGATCTGGCAGTGCAACTCGCAGGCATGGCAACCAATACAGCGCCGGGCGTCCAACTTGAGGGTGTATTCAGCCATAACCGTTCAACCTCCCAAGCAAATCTGTCCGTGCAACCCAGGGCCGGCCTCGGGCAGGCCCCATCTGTGGCAGATCGCAAACTTCCAGCTTGGGATCGTCTGGCCGGGTGTTCGCGTCCAATGCCTGTATTATCAATACGATGGCCAAACAAACCCGGACTGGAGGCTGAAGAGTCGTCCTTGTGGAGTGCAAGGACCGGGCCTTTGGCTGGTGGGTCGACCCGCCCCGGGCAAAAAGCCACGAACAAGCTGGGGGATTGAATTGTGCAATCGCACGCGATCGTGACCGCTGGCGCGCCGCGCCCCAGCGGGCGTCACCTGCTTGGAGGCTCGATCCACCCCCGGCGCCGGGTGGATGTTCCGTGGACTCGTGATCACAAAACCCATAGATGCTAACCGTTTAGGCCATCATCCACCCCCGGCGGCGTTGACCTGGTGGATAGGTCGCCATCGGCCAAGAGGCGCGGTTTGCCCGGCCAGCATGGCTGGCGGCTTGAACAAGTGTAAATGATTACAAATTCACGGACGCAAGCGGACTCGCGGGTGCCATGGCCCCTGCCCCTGATCAGGGCCTTGGCACCTGGCTTGCAAAAAAGCGCCGCGGGGGTTACCAGCAAAATTCGCGTCCGGAAAGCCGTGGGGCAGGACCCTGACCCACGCAAGCGGGCCGGACCTCATCCAGCGCGATCAGCAAGCAACCACAGGAATTCGTGATGCCCACAACCAGCACGATCAACGCCCAAGCTCCGTCTCGAAACCGTATCCAGGCAGGCTCCCGGCCGACGACACCGCACGGCCGCCCCATCCGGGGGCCCAACGGCTAGTCCGATCTAGCAAGCTGGCAGGGCGAACCGGTCATCCAACCGAGGTCCGCCCCTGGGGTCCGCCCCCTCGCAGACCACCCGTCCGCGCCCCACCGGGGTTGGCGGCGGAGCGAGGCCAGAGGCTGGAGGTGCTCGCGGCCATGCAGTTCGACTGGTTGCACGCGGCGATCATCCTGTTCCTCCTGGCCGGCGTTGTCTTCGGCATCGGTCCCATCATCGGCTCCCTTCTCCTGGCTCCCAAGGCCACCGGCGGCGACCTCGACTTGCCCTACGAGTGTGGTGTGCCTCCCCATGGCGGCGCCCGGGTTCGCTTCGGAATCAATTACTACTTCTACGCCCTCCTGTTTCTCGCCTTCGATGTCGACGTGCTCTACCTGTTCCCGGTGGGCGCGGTCTACCTGAGTAGCAAGGGCTGGCTCACCTTCTGGGAGTTGGTGGTGTTCGTGGGGGTGTTGGCCCTGGCGGTGATCTACTTCTGGCGCAAGGGGGTCTTCAGTTGGCCGCGCAGGATCGAGCTATGAGGCGGGCGGTGAGCCAGATCGAGCCCCCCCTGGTGAACCTGGGGCCGATAAACCAAATCCTGGACCTCTGCCGGGCCATGTCGCTGTGGCCCATGACCTTCGGCCTGGCCTGCTGCGCCATCGAGATGATGGCGGTGGGCATGGCCCGTTTCGACATCTCCCGTTTCGGGGCCGAGGTCTTCCGCCCCAGCCCGCGTCAATCCGATGTGATGATCGTGGCCGGCACCGTGAGCAAGAAGATGGCTCCAGCGGTGGTGCGGCTCTATGAGCAGATGCCCGCGCCCAAGTGGGTCATCGCCCTGGGCAATTGCGCCATCTCCGGCGGGCCTTTCGCCTTCGAGGGCCAATACGGCATCGTCGAGGGAGTGGACCAGTTGGTGCCGGTGGATGTCTACGTGCCCGGCTGCCCGCCCCGGCCAGAGGGGCTCCTGGAGGCCATTTTCGCCCTGCAAGAAAAGATCACCGGCCGCCGCTGGTGGCCGGAGCCGGTGGAGGACAAAAAGGCGTGAAAGAGGGCGTGGACAAACTGGGCGCGGTGCTGGAGGGGCTGGCCAAGCTGCCCGGAGACCAGTGCTGGGGCCTGGCCCGGACCGACCATCAGCGGCACGGCATCCACGCCGCCTGCCAATTGGAGGCCGGAGCCCTGATACCCGCCGCCCGCCTGCTTTTAGCCGAGGGTTTTTTCCTGGAGGACGTTTCGGCCGCCGATCTCAGCGAGGGCGTCCTGCTCAGCTACCATTTCGATCTTTATGACGCCTGCCGGCGGGTGGTGCTGCGCTTGCTGGTCCCGCGTGAGCGCTTGACCGCGCCCAGCCTGGCCGGGGTCTACACCGGGGCCGACTGGCACGAGCGCGAGATCTTTGATTTCTTCGGCGTGATCTTCACCGAGCATCCCAACTTGAAGCCTCTGCTTCTGCCCGACGACCTGGATCAGCGGCCGCTGAACAAGCGGCCAGAGGAGCGCCGTTCGCTTTACGCCCTGCTGCCCCAGGAGCAGTTGGTGCGGAGCAAGCCCTAGCGCCGGGGCGGATGGCGAGGAATGGCTTTGGGGTCAAGGAGTCGCAGATGAGCCGCTACTTCATCACCCAGGACATGGATCGCTGCATCGGCTGCCTGAGTTGCGAGGTCTACTGCCGGCAGAACAAGGGTCTGCCCGAGGACACCCGCCTCTGCCAGATGGCCTTCATGGGCCCGCGCCGGGTGCGGGGTCTGCCGCGCGAGGCCTATGTCTACCTGGGCTGCTTCCACTGTGAGCATCCGGTTTGCGTGGCCGCCTGCCCCACCGGGGCCATGCGCAAGCGCCCCGAGGACGGCGTGGTTTACGTGGATACCGAGCTTTGCGTTGGCTGCAAGGCCTGCGTGGTGGCCTGTCCCTGGGGAGCGGTGCAATATCGGCGCGACGAGCAAAAGGCCATCAAGTGCGACCTGTGCAAGGATCGGCTGGACCAGGGCCTGCTCCCGGTCTGCGTTGCCACCTGCACCACCGGATGCCTGAGCCTGACCAAGGTGCCAGACGAGGAGCAAAAAAGCGCCTGATGAGACGCCAACGCCAGCAAGGAGTGGAAAGCCATGCCTGAGCCGCAGGCGAACCCGGCCGGAGGCGTGGTCTGCGCCGAGCCCGAGGTGGACTACCTGGTGCTGGACCGCATCATCCGCGACGAGTTCGGATCCAACAAAGAAAATCTCATCATGATCATGCAGGCCATCCAGCGCCACTATCACTTCCTGCCCGAGGCCGCCCTGCGCTATTTGGCCCAAACCATCGACGTGCCTCTGACCCGCATCTACGAGGTGGCCACTTTCTACGCCTCCTTCAGTCTGATCCCCAAGGGCAAGCACATCATCCAGGTCTGCACCGGGACCGCCTGCCACCTTAAGGGCAGCCACGGCATGGTGCACCACCTCTGCGAGAAGCTGAACATAGACCCCGGTACCACCACCCCGGACATGGAGTTCACCCTGGAGACGGTCAACTGCGTGGGGGCCTGCGCCGTGGCCCCGGTGGTGGTGGTGGACGAGAAATATCATCCCAAGGCCGACATCGGCCTGGTCAACGAGCTGTTACAACGAATCAAGGCGGAATAGGGGAGGGACCCCATGCCCCCAGCCAGCACCAGCCCGGGAATGGCCCCGGAGGTCCAGCGCCTGAACAGCGTGGAGGAGCTGGAACGCTACCGCCAGGCGATCCTGGACGCGCGCGACCCGGACGCCCCGCGCATCATCGTTTGCTGCGGCACCGGTTGCCAGGCTTCGGGCAGCGTGGAGGTGGCCACGGCCATCAAAAAGGCCCTGGCCGAGGCCCAGGTGGAGGCCCGGGTGCTGCCGGACATCAAGACCACCGGCTGCCACGGCTTCTGCTCCCGCGGACCCCTGGTGATCATCGAGCCCAAGGACATCTTCTACCAGCGGGTCAAGCCCGAGGACGCGGCCGAGATCGTGGCGCAGACGGTGAAGGGCGGGGAACTGATCAAGCGCCTGCTCTATAAACCGCAGGACGCCAAGGAGCCCCTGGCCACCACCCACGAGATCCCATTCTACGCCAAGCAGAATCGCCTGGTGCTCAAGAACATCGGCCGCATCGACCCCTTCGAGATCGACGACGCCATCGAGCGCGGGGCCTACCGGGCCCTGGCCAAGGCCCTGACCCAGATGAGCCCCCACCAAGTCACCGAGGAGGTCATGGCCTCCAAGTTGCGGGGCCGGGGCGGGGCCGGCTTCCCCACCGGCCTGAAGTGGGAATCCTGCGCCTCCCAACCCGGACCGCGTTTCGTGATCTGCAATGCCGACGAGGGCGATCCCGGGGCCTTCATGGACCGCTCGCTGTTGGAGGGCGATCCCCACAGCGTGCTGGAGGGCATGGCCCTGGCCGCCTATGCCATCGGCTCCGAGCGCGGCTTCGTCTACGTGCGCATGGAATACCCTCTGGCGGTGCGGACCCTGGTCAACGCCATCCGTCAGGCCGAGGCCCTGGGCCTGTTGGGCGACAACATCCTGGGCACCGGCTTCAATTTCCACCTGAGCATCTCCACCGGCGCCGGGGCCTTTGTCTGCGGCGAGTCCTCGGCCTTGATGTCCTCCCTGGAGGGCAAGGTGGGCCGCCCCCGGGCCAAGTACATCCGCTCGGTGGAAAAAGGCTTCCGCGACAGCCCATCGAACCTCAACAACGTGGAGACCTTCGCCAACATTCCGGAGATCGTCATCAAGGGCGGTGAATGGTATCGCTCCATCGGCACCGAGCGCTCCACCGGCACCAAGGTCTTCGCCATGACCGGCAACGTCTACAACGTGGGCCTGGTCGAGGTTCCAATGGGCATGTCGCTCCGGGAGATCGTCTACGGCATCGGCGGCGGCATCCCCAACAAGAAAGAGCTCAAGGCGGTGCAGACCGGCGGACCCTCCGGCGGCTGCGTGCCGATCCCCAAGAAGTTCCTGGACATCCAGATGGGCTTCGGCAAGCTGGCGGAGATCGGCTCCATGATGGGCTCCGGCGGGTTGATCGTCATGGACGAGGATACCTGCATGGTGGACGTCAGCCGCTATTTCATCAACTTCCTGGTGGAGGAGTCTTGCGGTCAGTGCACTCCTTGCCGCGAGGGCCTGACCCGGATGCTGGAGATCCTCACCCGCATCACCCAGGGCGAGGGCCGGGTGGGCGACGTGGAGCTGCTGGAGGAGATCGGCCAGTTCACCAACACCTTCTCCCTCTGCGGCCTGGGCACCTCGGCCGCCAATCC
>JAIUYB010000062.1 GCA_020216625.1 Desulfarculus sp. | reverse complement strand
CGCTGGGCCAGATTCACCGCCTGGTCGGCCATGCGCTCCAGGGCGTTGCAAATCTTCATGCTGGTGGTCAAGAAGCGCAGGTCGGTGGCCACCGGTTGCTGGGTGGCCAGCAGGGTGATGCAACGCTCCTCGATGGCGTTTTCCAGCAGGTCGATCTCGCGGTCGCGGCGGACGATCTGGGTGGCCAGGTCGAAGTCGCGGCTGGTGAAGGTCCGCGCCGCGTCCTGGATGGCGGTCTTGACCATCTGGCCCATGCCCACCAAGTCGTCGCGCAGGGCGTCCATCTGCTTGTGAAGAAAACTGACGTTCACCGCGGACCCTCCAGCGCGGGGCCAGGTTTGGGCGCGGTCGCGCGCCGCCCGCTCCCCAACTAAAGCCCGCCGCCAGGTCAAAGTCAACCTTGGGCGCGAGATGTCGCTAAAAATTCGTCTGATTGTGCAATACTGACCTTTAGGGGCGGGTTATCACGCTGTCCTGGGGGCGCGCCATGCACCACCGCCGATCCTGGCCCGTTCTGATCTGGGGGTTGTTGGCCATGGGTTTCTTCGCCGCCGGCTGCCGGGGCTTCGTGGAAAGCCAGGTCTTTTTCCCCGAGCGCCGCCTGGAGGCCACCCCGGCCGCCGCCGGACTGGGCTATGAGGAGCTCTGGCTTAACACCAGCGACGGAACCCGCCTCCACGCCTGGCTGGTGCCATCCGACCAGGCCCGCTTTCTGCTGCTCTTTTGCCACGGCAACGCCGGCAACATCTCCCACCGGGTGGACAATCTCCGCCGGCTGCACGACCTCGGCCTGGCCTGCCTGATCTTCGACTACCGCGGCTATGGCCAGAGCCAGGGCCAACCCGACGAGGCCGGCTTCTTCCTGGACGCCGAGGCGGCCCTGGCCAAGGTCCAGGACCTGGCCCAGCGCCAGCGCCAGCGGCTGATCATATTCGGCCGTTCCCTGGGCGGCATCGCCGCCACCCACGCCGCCGCCTTGGCCAGCCAGGCCGGCCATCCCCCCGCCGGCCTGATTCTGGAATCCACCTTCACCCACCTGGGTGACATGGCCCGACGCCACTTCCCCCTCCCCCTGCTGGGCCCGGCCTTGGCCGGCCGCTTCAGCGCCCAGGAGCGCATCCCCCGGGTGGCCTGCCCAATCCTCTTCCTCCACGGCGACCGCGACGAAATCGTGCCCTTCGAACTGGGGCGCAAGCTCTATGACCACGCCCCCCAACCCAAGCAATGGGTCACCCTGCCCGGCGCCGGACACAACGACACCTACTTGGCGGCCGGCCCGATCTACTGGCCGGCCTGGCGCGGGTTTCTGGGGGGATTGGGCGATGAGGGGGGATGAGGGAGACCTTGGGGAAACCCCTTTCCTTAAGGGCCAAATTAAGGGTTATCCGCACCCCAGCCAGCCAAGCTGGCCGGGGACCCCGCCCGCCAGACCCCCTTCCCCAAGGAAGGCCGGTTGGCTCAAGCAGGCTCGGGCCATCGGCTTTCTTGTCGTCGCGGGCGCGGCGAAGCAATCCCCGGATTGACCGTTTCGCGCTGGGGATCGCCCGCCTCGGCCGCCGCTAATGGCGGCGTTGGTAGCGATTGACGTTGTTGATCTGGTCCTGGTAGTCGCGGGAAAAGGCGTGGCTGCCGTCGCCCTTGGCCACGAAGTACAGGTAGTCCACCGCCGCCGGCTTGAGCGCGGCCCTTAAGCTGGCCAGGCCCGGCGAGCAGATGGGTCCCGGCGGCAGGCCCTCGCGGGTGTAGGTGTTGTAGGCGTGGTCCCGCTCCAGATGGGCCCGGGTCAGGTTGCCCTCGAACCCCTCCAGCCCATAGATCACCGTGGGGTCGGCCTGGAGTTTCATGCCCAGCTTCAGGCGGTTGTGATAAACGGCGCTGATCAGCGGCCGCTCCTGGTCCACCCTGGCCTCGCGCTCGATGATGCTGGCCAGGATCACCGCCTTGTGCTGGCTCAGGCCGCGTTGGGCGGCCAGGGGCTCCAGGGCCTTCCACTCGGCCTGGAAGCGCCGCGCCAGAAGGGTCAGCACCGCCCGGGTTCCCAGGCCCCGGGGCAGGCGATAGGTGTCGGGAAAGAGATAGCCCTCCAGGCTGTCGCCCTTGAGGCCCAGGGAGGCCACGAACTCCCGGTCCCGGGCCAGCTCCAGGGCCCGGGCCGGGTCCAGCAGACGGGCCTCGGCCAGGCGGGCCACCGCCTGGGCCAGGGTGAAGCCCTCGGGGATGGTCACGTTGTGCAGGAGAACCTTGCCCCGGGCCAGGTGGTTCAGAATCATGCGCTGGCTCATGGCCGGGCTCAGGCCGTATTCGCCGGCCCGCAAGGGCCCCAGGCTGGTCAGGCGCGAGGCCAGGGCGAACCCCCAGGCGCTTTTCACCACCCCGGCCTTCTCCAGGATCTCCCCCACCTGCATCACCCCGGCCCCCTTGGGTATCTCCACCGTCACCTCGGCCCCGGACGGGGCCGCCCGCTGGTCCAGCAGCCACAGCCTCCCCGCCAGGCTGGCGGGCAGGCCCAGGGCCACCAAGAGAGGCAGAATCAGGCCAAGGCGTAATCTTGGATTGGGTTTGGGCATGGGGCCGCACCGGTCGCCAGGGTGGGGAGCGCGCGGCGGGCCGCCGGGGGGATGACCGCCGCAGTCGATTACTACGGCATCAAACCTTAGCGGATTATGGTGGGTATTGCGAGGGGGCCAAAAGGGGCGGGCTCAGGCGTCGCCCGTGGGCTCCACCCCCCGGCCCTCCAGGTAGCGCTCCAGGATCAGGGCCGCGGCCAGCTTGTCCACCGTCTGGCGGCGTTTGCCGCGCGAAACGTCGGCGGCGATCAGGCGTTCATGCACCTCGACCGTGGTCTCCCACTCGTCCACGAAGACCACCGGCAGGCCCAGGAAACGCCGCAAGCGCTGGCCGAAGCGCCGGGCCTTCTCGGCCTCCGGGCCCTCGCGGTCGTCGCTGCGCCGGGGCAGCCCCAGCACGATCAGCCCCGCCCCCTGCTCGGCCGCGATGGCCGCGATGGCCTTGAGGTCCGCGTCGCGGTTGACATGGGCGATGGTGGTCAGCGGCAGGGCCAGCTTGCGCCCCGGGTCGCTCACCGCCACCCCGATGCGTTTGGCGCCCAGGTCCAGGGCCAGGATGGAAGATAATCGCTCGGTCATGGCCCGATTATGCCCCTCCGTGCCCCGGGCCACAAGCCAAGGCCCGCCTTGACGCTCCCCGCCCCTCGGCCTATATTCTGTAACCATCCCGACTCCCGCCCCTTGCTCCCCTGGAGGCCCCAAGCATGAAGCAACTGGTCCTGGGCACCGCCGGCCACATCGACCACGGCAAGACCTCCCTGGTCCGGGCGCTGACCGGCATCGACACCGACCGGCTCAAGGAGGAGAAGGCCCGGGGCATCACCATCGAGCTGGGCTTCGCCTTCCTGGATTTGCCCTCGGGCCAGCGCCTGGGCATCGTGGACGTGCCCGGCCACGAGAAGTTCGTGAAAAACATGGTGGCCGGGGCCACCGGCATCGACCTGGTGGCCCTGGTCATCGCCGCCGACGAGGGCGTGATGCCCCAGACCCGGGAGCACCTGGACATCTGCTCGCTCTTGGGGGTGCGCCAGGGCCTGGTGGTGCTGACCAAGATCGACATGGTGGACCAGGAGTGGCTGGAGCTGGTGCAGGAGGACATCCGGGAGTACCTGCGCGGCACCTTCCTGGAGGAGGCCCCCCTGGCCCCGGTCAGCGCCGTCACCGGCCAGGGCGTGCCGGAGCTGATCGCGCTCCTGGACCAGATGACCAAAGACCTGGAGGAGCGCCCGGCCCATGGCCCCTTCCGCCTGCCGGTGGACCGGGTCTTCACCATGAAGGGCTTCGGCACCGTGATCACCGGCACCGCCATCGGCGGGGTGGTCAACCTGGGCGAGGAGGTGGAGATCTACCCCCGCGACCTCAAGGCCAAGGTGCGCGGGCTCCAGGTCCACAACCAGGAGGTGACCCAGGCCCGGCGCGGCCAGCGCACCGCCATCAACCTGCAGGGCATCGAGAAGGCGGTGGTGGAGCGTGGCGACGTGGTGGCCAGCCCCGGCTCGCTGCAACCCTCGCTCTGGCTGGACCTCGATTGCGCCAGCCTCAAGGACATGGCCCGGCCCTTGAAACACCGCGCCCCGGTGCGCTTCCACACCGGCACCGTGGAGATCATGGGCCGGGTGATGCTCCTGGACCGCGACGACCTCAAACCCGGCGAGCGCTGCCTGTGCCAGGTGCGCCTGGAGGCCCCGGTGGCGGTGATGGCCGGCGACGCCTACGTGCTGCGCTCCTACTCGCCGGTCTACACCATCGCCGGCGGGGTGATCCTGCACCCCCATCCCGGCCGCCACAAGCGCAACAAACCCGAGATCATGGCCGATCTGGCCACCTTGAAGGACGGCGACCCGGCCCAGCAGGTGCTGGTCCACGCCCGCCTGGCCGGGCCGGCCGGCATCACCGCCGCCGAGCTGACCCGGCTGGTGAATCTCTCGCCCAAGGAGCTGGACAAGCTCCTGACCGAGCTGCTCACCAAGCAGCAACTGGTGCGCTTCGACAAGGAGGGCGGCCGGATGCTCTCCGGCGCGGTGCAGCAGGGGCTCATCGACCACGCCCTGGCCCTGTTGGCCGAGTTCCACGCCGCCCAGCCCTTGAAACCCGGCCTGGGGCGCGAGGAGGTCAAGCAGCGCCTGGGCGAGGGCGTGGGCCCCAAGCTCTTCGCCCATCTTTTGCGCAAGCTGGGGGACGAGGGCAAGATCGAGCTGGACAAGGACCTGATTCGCCTGGCCGGGCACCAGGTGCGGCTGGCCGGGGGCCAGGAGGCCCTGCGCGCCCGCATGGAAAAGGCCTGGGCCGAGGCCGGCTGGACCCCGCCCTTGTTCAAGGAGTTCGCCGAGAACGAGGACCTCAAGCAGGCCAAGCAGGTCTTGCAGGTGCTGATCAATGAAAAGGTCCTGGTCAAGCTCAAGGAGGACCTCTATTATCACGCGCCGGCCCTGGAGGAGATCAAGCGAAAGCTGATCGACTACTGCGAGGCCCACGAGCGCATCGGGGCGCAGCAGTTCAAGGAGCTGACCGGGCTGTCGCGCAAATACCTCATCCCGCTGTTGGAGCATTTCGACGCCACCCAGGTCACCATCCGGGTGGGCGACGAGCGGGTGCTGCGCAAGCGCTGAGCCCGGCCAACGGCCACGAGCCAAAACCCGGCCCGGGCCCCGCGCTCGGCCATGAACGGCGAGGACCATAAGGAGGAAACGGCATGAAGGGTTGGGCCCGGATCATCCTGGCGGGTATTTTGCTGCTCACCCCGGTGGCGGGGCTGTTTGGTTGCGGCGGGGGCGGGGCCCAGGTGGAGCAGAAGACCACCACCACCACCCTGGGCCGGGAGCTGATGGATCTGGACGAGGCTCGGCGCAAGGGCGTGATCAGCGACAGCGAATACGAGGACCTGCGCGGCCAGGTGATCAAAAAGCATCGCTAGGGCGGATCATTCGCGGCGAGGGCGTGGGGGTCTCGCGACTCCCGCGCCCCGCCTGGATCCCGCGCCGAGGCCCTAGTCGTAATAGGCCACCGGCTCGCCCCGTTCGATGGTCAGGATCACCCGGCGATACTTGCACAGGTTGATATCCTCCCACCACATCTCCTCGCCGTGCTTGTCCACCACCAGGATGTCCCAGACGCAGTCCCGCTCGTCGCGCGAGAACCGGATGGTGCTGGACTCGCCGTTGAGCAGCACGTCGCGGCCCAGGATGTCCTCCTCCCAGGTGCGGGCGTGGTTGGGCACCACGTAGAGCGCGTCGATGACCCGGCCGGTCTTGTTGACCAGCAGGAAGTCCTGGTCGCCGGCCTGGGCCAAGCCGGCCAGGCCGGCCAGCCCGATCAGACCGGCCGCCGCCAGCCAAACCGCCAGGACCAGGCGCGTCAGCTTGCTCTCCCTCATGGCGTCTCCCTAGGCTATATTTTTTTACCGACCGGCCGGCCGCCAATGGATGGGCGGCATCCCCTGGCCGCCATCATCGCTTGGCCGGGTTGTACAGTCAAGTCAAGCTAGTGGCCAGGATGGATTGTGAGTTAATACCCCCTCTGGCCGGCGGGCGGCGGCCAGTTAAGCCCCCCTGGCCCGCCGGCCTTTGCCTTGCCAGGCCCCCCAGGGGCTGCTATAGTCCCCTGCCGGGGTCTGGGCCCGGTTCAAAAAATGCGTTGACAGGCCCCGGCGGGCATGTTAGGTAGCTTGAATGATGCTTCATTCATTGGCGGCCCGCGCGCCCCACAGGGATGCTAAGCCTTGACCGTCGACAAAAAGAAATCCAGCGACAAGCACCGCCGCATCATCGAGGCCGCCGTCAAGGTCTTCGCCAAAAACGGCTTCTACAACTCCAAGGTCAGCGAGATCGCCCGCGCCGCCCAGGTGGCCGACGGCACCATCTATCTGTATTTCCAGAACAAGGACGACATCCTCATCTCCCTGTTCGAGGAGGAGATGCAGCTGATCCTGGAGCGGGTGCGGGCGGCGGTGGCCGCGGAGAAGAACCCGGCCAAGAAGCTGGAGCGCTTCGCCATCGCCCACCTGAGTCTGGTGGAGGAGAACCAAGAGCTGGCCGAGATCATCCAGGTGGAGATCCGCCAGTCCTCCAAGTTCATGCGCGGCTACGACAACGTCAACTTCGCGCAATACCTGAACATCATCAGCGACATCATCAAGGAGGGGCAGGCCGCCGGCGTCTTCCGGCCTGAGGTGCGCCCCGGCATCGCCAAACGCGCCTTTTTTGGCGCCCTGGACGAGATGAGCCGCTACTGGGTCTTGTCATCCACCAAGAAATATTCCATTATCGAGGCCGCTCGAGAGATCAGCAATTTCTTTCTTAGTGGAATCACGGTCTGCGCCGACAAAGCGGCCGACGCCCCGCCCCCGGCCTGAGGGGACCGAGGGGCGGTCAGCCCGGCCCTTTATTGGATATAGTCGCAAGGATAATGTCCCCCCAAGGGAAGATGAAAGGAGGGGTTTGGCAGTGAACATTGTGGTGTGCATCAAGCAAGTCCCGGACACCGAGTCCCAGATCAAAATCGGGGCCGACGGCAAGTCCATCGCCACCGACGACATCAAGTGGGTGATGAACCCCTATGACGAGTTCGGCGTGGAAGAGGCCCTGCGCATCCAGAAGGCCAAGGGCGGCACCGTGACCGTGGTGGGCGCCGGCCCCAAGCGGGTCACCGAGGCCCTGCGCACCGCCTTGGCCATGGGCGCGGACAAGGCCGTGCTGGTGGAGGACGAGGGTCTTTATGGCGCCGATCCCATGGCGGTGGCCAAGATCCTGGCCGCGGCCATCAAGCCCCTGACCCCGGACCTGGTCTTCCTGGGCCAGCGCGCCATCGACGACGACGCGGGCCTGGTGGGCTCGGCCCTGGCCGAGTACCTGGACATGCCCAACCTGTCGGTGGTGACCAAGCTGGACCTGGGCGAGGGCAGCCTGACCGCCCAGCGCCCGGTGGAGGGCCAGACCCTGGTCCTGGAGGCTCCCCTGCCGGCGGTGGTCACCGCCCAGAAGGGCCTCAACGAGCCCCGTTACGCCTCCCTGCCCGGCATCATGAAGGCCAAGAAGAAGCCCCTGGAGGTCAAGACCCTGGCCGACCTGGGCGTGGACGCGGCCGGCAAGGCCAGCGTGGTGGCCCTGAATCCGCCTCCCTCCCGCGCGGCGGGCAAGACCATCAGCGGCGAGACGCCCCAGGAGCTGGCGGCCGCCCTGGCCAAGGCCCTGCGCGACGAGGCCAAGGTCATCTAGGCTATCATCCAGGGGCGGATGCGCCCCTTCGGTGGCGGCGGGAAAGCGCCGCGCCTGAAAGGAGTCCGATAAAATGGCGGGTGTTTGGGTAATCGCGGAGCATCGCGACGGAGCCTTCCGCAAGATCACCTTCGAGGCGGCCAGCGCGGCCAAGACCGTGGCCGACGGCCTGGGCGCCCAGGTCACCGCGGTGGTGCTGGGCAGCGGTCTCGAGGCGGCTTGCGCCGATCTGGGCAAATACGGCGTGTCCAAGGTCCTCTATGCCGACAACGCGGACCTGGCCGTCTACTCCACCGAGGGTTACGCCGCGGCGGTGGCCGATCTGGCCAAGTCCGGCGCGCCCGATGTGATCATCTTCGGCGCCAGCATGCAGGGCAAGGACCTGGCGGGCCGCCTGGCCGCCAAGCTGGACACCAGCGTGGCGGTGGACTGCACCGCGCTGAAGGTCGACGGCGGCAAGCTGGTCGCCACCCGGCCCATCTACGCCGGCAAGATCTACGCCGACGTGCTGGTCACCGGCTCGCCCCAGATCGCCACCCTGCGGCCCAACGTCTTCGACGTGGTGGAGACCGGCGGCTCGGCGGCGGTGGAGAAGGTCTCCCCGGCCGTGGGCGCCATCAAGGTCAAGCAGGTGGAGGCCCTGGCCGAGGAAGGCGGCAAGATCGACCTGACCGAGGCCACCATCATCGTCAGCGGCGGCCGCGGCATGAAGGAAGCCGACAACTTCAAGATCCTGGAGGCCCTGGCCGACCAACTGGGCGGCACCGTGGGCGCCTCCCGCTCGGCGGTGGACGCCGGCTGGCGCAGCCATCACGACCAGGTCGGCCAGACCGGCAAGGTCGTCACCCCCAACCTCTACATCGCCTGCGGCATCAGCGGAGCCATCCAGCACCTGGCCGGCATGGGCTCCAGCAAGGTGATCGTGGCCATCAACAAGGACGCCGACGCCCCCATCCACACCAAGGCCGACTACTGCGTGGTGGCCGACCTGTTCGACGTGGTGCCGGCCCTGACCGAGGAGTGCAAGAAGCTGGGCTAAGCCCGCCTTCCCGCACCGCGCAAGCACCTAATCCCCCCGTCGGCGCGGCCGGCGGGGGGATTTTTTCGCCCCGGCCGCGGCCAACACGAGGCCCCCACGGGAGCGGGCCAGGCCGGCCCAAGAAGCGGCGTCACCCGACCCGGGTCTGCCCCTCCGGGGGCACCCGGACATGGCGGCGCTCCATCGCGCGAGGCCCC
>JAIUYB010000061.1 GCA_020216625.1 Desulfarculus sp. | reverse complement strand
CGCTGAAAACTCGCCCGGCTGGGACCAGCGTCCAGCCGGGCGAGTTTTTTGGGCCGGCAAGCTCCGGTTGCGACCCCGCGCCACCCGCCTGGCTCGTTAATCCCCCCCTGGCCAGTGATTTTCTGATTCAAACTCACAAGGGGAAGGATGTACATTAGAGAGCAGGCGGCCTGGGCCCGTGGCATTGGGCCCAGCCAGGGAGGAGAATATGTCCGATTTGGTTTTTCTGGCCTCGGTGGAGGTCTGCCGGGATCTGAGCGTGGAGGAGCTCTCCCGCCTGACCGCCTGCTGCCGGCCCGACAGCCGGTTGCGGGACGAACAGATCGGACGGGAGGGTGACGAGGCCAACGATCTGTTTTTCTTGAAGGAAGGAGACGTAGACCTACGGTTTGAGATGCCCGGGCGCGAAACCGGCCCAGACATGACCATCACCAAGATCAAGGCCGGAGACACCTTCGGCTGGTCGGCCCTGGTGCCGCCCCACCGCTACACCCTATCCAGCTATTGCGCCAGCACCCGATGCGCCTTCTATCGCCTGGATCGCCAGGAACTCCTAAGGCTGTTCGATGAACAGCCCCACATCGGCTACATCTTCATGCGCAACCTGGCCCTGGTCATCGCCAAGCGTTTTCACGCTGTTCAGGACGACCTGGCCCGCATGCACGGCTACGACCTGATGGAGCAGCGACCCCGCGAGATTTGGTAGACCGGCGTGGCCGGTTCAGGCCGGAACCTCCCCGCAGAGCAGACTGACCTTGAGCCCGCCATGGGGCGCGGCCAGGGTCCGCACCTGAGTTAGACCCAGATCGGCGGCCCACTCCGGCCGGTAGAGCACCAACCCCACCCGCCAGCCGGGGTAGGCCAGACGCAGGCGCTGGCCGATGCGCCGGGCCAGGTCGGCGGCCTGGCGCACGCTGCCCAGGCGATGGCCGTAGGGCGGGTTGATGACCACCAGTCCCGGCCCGGGGGGCGGGTCGGCGGAGAAGAAGTCCGCCCGCTGGACCTCGATTTGGCCCTCCAGGCCGGCGCGGCGGATGTTGGCGCGGCAGGCCTCCAGGGCCGGGGCCGAGACGTCGCGGGCGTGGATGGGCCTTGGCGGGGCGGGCAGAGTGGCGGCCTGGGCCTGTTTGCGCAGGTGCCGCCAAGTGGGCTCGCGGAAGCTGGGCCAGGCGGTGAAGGCGAAATCGCGCGCCAGACCCGGGGCCAGGCGGCGGGCGATCAGGCCGGCCTCGATGGCCAGGGTGCCGGCCCCGCAGAAGGGGTCCAGGAGCGGCTGGTCGCCGTCATAATCACAAAAGATCAGAAGGGCCGCGGCCAGATCCTCGCGCAAGGGGGCGGGTCCGGGGGCCAGGCGGTAGCCTCGGCGATGCAGGTGCGCGCCGCTGCCATCCAGGCTCAAGCTGGCCCGGCGGTCAACTCCGCGCACCAGGATGGTTTGTGGTGGTTGGTCGCCGTTGGCGTTGGGCGCCTCGGCCTGGTCCCCGCCGTCGTCCTCCTGGTCCTCCAGGCCCCCGCCAACGATCAGGCGGGGAGGCTTCAGGCCCAGGGAGGCCAGGCGGTTGGCCGCGGCCTGGAACACCTCCTCGGTGATGCGTCCCTCGTGGCGCAGGTTGGATTCGTGCAGGGCGACCCGCACCCTGACCTGGGCTCCGGCGCCCAGCCAGACCTCCCAGGGCACGGACGCCGCCTGGCGCAGCAAGTCCTCCCAGGTCCTCACCCGGAAGTCCTTGAGCCGCAACAGCACCCGGCCCGCCGAACGCAGCCAGAGGTTGGCGGCGTAGAGCGAGTCCAGGCGTCCCCGAAACAGCACCCCGCCCGGGGTGGCCCGGGCCTCATCGGCCCCCAGACCGACCAGCTCGTGGGCGCAGACCGGCTCCAGACCAGGAGCGGTGACGGCGAACAGGTCGTGCTCCGGGGCCCAGGCCTGGCGTTTGACGCGTCGTTCCAGATTGGTCGCGCCCGGCGGGCGCGGGTCTTGGCGGGTGAGCGTTTGTTCTGGTTTCATGGCGGCAGTTTAGCACGCCGGGGCCGAACTCGCCCCTGGCCTCAGGCCCCAGGGGAGGGCGGGCCGGCTGGAGGCGGGGGGAGGGGCGGGACCGAGACTGGTTCGGGCCGGCGCTTGGGCAGGGCCACGGTGAAGACCGAACCCCTGCCAAGCTCGCTGGCCACCAGCACCCGGCCGCCGTGACCGCGCACGATGGCCTCCGCCCCGGCCAGACCCAGGCCGTGGCCCTGACGCTGGCCTTTGTTCTTGCCCCGGTAGAAGACGTCGAAGATGAAAGGCAGCTCCTCGGCCGCGATGCCGATGCCCTGGTCCCGCACCCTCACCAGGATCTCGCCGTCGGTCTGTTCGGCCTCCAGGCGCACGCTGGTGCCGCCGGACGAATACTTGAGGGCGTTTTCCAACAGGTTGGTGAAAACCCGGCGCAGGCGCGGGGCGTCGGCCTCGATCACCGGCAGATTCTCGTCCAGGTTGGCGGTCAGGCTGATGCCGGCCTGGTCGAAGCGCTCCTGGTAAACCTCCACCAGCTCCAACAGCTCCTTGGACAGGTCGGTGGCGCTGAAGTTGAGGGTCAGGCGGCCCAATTCCAAGCGGGAGAAGTCCAGGAAGTCATTGACCAGGGCCTCCAGCTTGGCCGCCTCCTTGCGAATGATGTCCAGGTACTTGTTCTGGCGCTCGCCGCCGGAGCGAGCGGCCTCGCTAAGCAGGCGCAGGGCGAAGCCCTGGATGCTGACCAGGGGTGACTTCATGTCATGGGCGAACATGGAGACGATGTTGCCGCGCTCCCGCTCCAAGGCCTTGAGCTCGCTAATGTCCTGGAACACCTCCACCCCGCCGATGGTGCGTCCCTCGGCGTCCTGGAGCCGCGCCGCCGACAGCCGCACCGGCACCGGCCCTCGCTGGGGGTGGTGGATGACGGTTTCCATGGGCGCGAATTCCTGGTGGCCGGAGAGAACGTTGCGGATGGGGCAACGGTCGTGGCAGGGCGCTCCCTTGAGCACCTCCCAGCAATGACGACCCAGGGCCTGGTCCTGGCTGATGCCCAGGATCACCTCGCCCTGGGCGTTGAGCTCGGTGATGCGGAACTGGTCGTCCACGCTGATCACCCCCAGGGGCAGGCTGTTGACCAGGGCCTGGCGCTTTTCGGCCAGGTCGCGCAGCTCGGTTTCCAGGCGCTTGTGGGCGGTGATGTCGCGGATGGTCTCGATGGCTCCCACCACCCCGCCCTGGGAGTCGTAGAGCGGGGTGGCCTTGGCCCAGAGCACCACTCCCCCCGGGCGCAGGCGGGTCAACTCCACCTCGGTGAGCAGGGTGTGGTTGTCGCGGGTGATGAAGGGATAGCGCTTGGCGTCGTCCTCGTTCCAATGCAGGCAGAGGTCCACCAACACCGGCCGCCGCTGGCCATAGAAGGGCAGGGCGTACTCGTAGTCGCCCTTGCCCATGATGTCCTCGGAGCGCACCCCGGTCAACTCTTCCATGGCCCGGGTCCAGGCGATGACCTTGCCGTGCACGTCGACGGCGAAGGCCGGGTCGGGCAGGAAGCTGATCAGGTCGGCCAGGCGGCGCTCGGAGTTGAGCAGGGTCTCCATGGCCAGGCGCTGCTCGGTGACGTCCAGGGCGGTGCCCAGCACCGCCGGACGGCCCTGGTACTCGATGAAGCCGGCGGTGAAGTCGATCCAGCGCGGCTCGCCGGACTTGGTCAGGATGCGGAACTGGTAGCGGACGGGGGCCTTTTCCCCCCGCAGGCGGGCGGCATGGCGCTTACTCACCAGATCCCGGTGCTCGGGATGGACCAGATCCAGGAAATGAAACTGACTGATCTCCGCGGGACTATAGCCGCAGAGGGCCGAGGCGGCGGGGTTGCTGTAGCGGAAGTGGTCGTCCTGGATGATCAGGATGGCGCTGGCGGCGGTCTCGGTCAGGGTGCGGAATTGCTGCTCGCTCTCCCTCAGGCCCTGCTCGGCTTGTTTGCGGGCGGTGATGTCGCTGAGCACCACCTGGGTGGAGACTTTGCCATCCAGGTGCACGATGGGGGTGTTCACCACGTAGAACCAGCGCCCGTCCCGGGGGCTGTGGGCTTCCCAGCGCATGGTCTCGCCGCGCAGAACCGCCTGTCCGACCCCCGGAGGGATGGCCGGCTCCAGGTCGGGCAGGGCCTGGTGGCAGGGCTCGCCGGTGGCGTCGCGTCCCAGACGGTCGATGAGCTTTTGGTTCATGAACTCGATGCGCTGGTCCTGAGAGCAGACGTACACCAAGCCCTCGATCGCCTCCACCATGGCTCGATAGCGGGCCTCGCCCTCCCTGATGCGGGCCTCGGCCCGACGGCGGTCGCTGATGTCGTTGACGAAGGACCAAAAGAAACGCTCCCCACTGGCCTGGTCCACCACCTGGTGCACGAACAGCTCCACCGGCACCGTCTCGCCGTCCCGGCGCAGGAATTCCTTCTCGAAAGGCTGGGGCGGGCCCCCGGCCCGGAGGCGGTCGTGGGCCTGGCGGGTGACCCCGCGCCAGGGCGGCGGGGTGAGTTGGGTCAGCAGATTTAGCTCGCCGATCTCGGGCAAGGAAAAGCCCAGTAAATCGCAGAAGGCCTGGTTGCAGGTGAGGAGGCTGCCGTCCTCGTGCACGGCGGCAAAGGCGATGGGCGAGCCGGCCAGGAACCGGCCCAGTTGACGCAAATCCTCGGCCGAAGCCAGCAAAGTGGGCGTATCGGGCACTCTGGCCTCCATTCGCGGTCCGGAGGCGCGGGGCGATGCATTGTTTCTCAGATATCATAGCGCTTTTTTCGCCTGCCTGGCAATTGACCGCCATCCGGGGCTCTGTTATAGGTTGGGACGACAATTTAGCCCGGGGAACGGTCGCCCCCTAGCGGGGGCGCGCGAGGGAAGCCGGTGCGAATCCGGCGCGGACCCGCCGCTGTGAGTGGGGACGAAACCCGCGAGGAAGCCACTGCCGATCACGGCCTTTGTGAGGCCCAAGATTGGCGGGAAGGCGCGGGGAGTAGGGCGATCCACCAGCCAGAAGACCTGCCGTTCCTTGTCCAGCCCGGTGGAGGGAGATGGCAAATCCCCGATCCAACCATGGATCGGGGATTTGCCTTTTTTGCTCCCCGCGGGGGGCGCCGGTGGGCGCCCTCCGTCCGTGGTGGGCCGCCGGACCAGCGTTGTGCCAGAGCGGAGGAATTTGGCATGGGCATTTTGGAGATAGCCAAGGCCGGACAGATCAACGAGGAGATGCGGACCATCGCCCGGGCCGAGGGCCTGGAGCCGGAGCTGGTGCGGGCGCGCATCGCCGAGGGCCAGATCGTGGTCCCCCTGAACACCAACCGGCCCGCCCGGGTGGTGGGCATCGGCCGGGGGCTGGCCACCAAGGTCAACGCCAGCATCGGCACCAGCACCGACATCTGCGACGTCGCCGCCGAGGTGGCGAAAGCCCGGGCCGCCCAGGCCGCCGGGGCCGACACCCTGATGGAGCTGAGCGTGGGCGGCGACCTGGACCTGGTGCGGCGCGAGGTCCTTGCGGCGGTGGAGCTACCGGTGGGCAACGTGCCGCTCTACCAGGCTTTCAGCGAGGCCGAACGCAAGTACGGCGACCCCAACAAGCTGGACGCCGAGATGCTCTTCGACCTAATCGAGCGCCAGTGCGCCGATGGCATCAGCTTCATGGCCGTGCACTGCGGCATCAACCGCGAGACCCTGTTGCGCCTGGAGCGCCAGGGCTACCGCTATGGCGGCCTGGTGAGCAAGGGTGGGGCCTCGATGGTGGCCTGGATGATGAAGCACGGCCGCGAGAACCCGCTCTACGAGCAGTTCGAGCGGGTGGCCGGCATCCTCAAGAAATACGACGTGGTCCTGAGCCTGGGCAACGGTTTCCGGGCCGGGGCCATCGCCGACAGCAGCGACCGGGCCATGGTGCAGGAGCTGGTGATCAACTGCGAGCTGGCCGAGTGGGGCCGCAAGCTGGGCTGCCAGATGATGGTGGAGGGGCCGGGCCACGTGCCCCTGGATGAGATCGCGGCCAACATCAACCTGCAAAAGCGCATGAGCAACCACGCGCCCTACTACATGCTGGGACCCTTGCCCTGCGACATCGGCGCGGGCTACGACCATGTCACCGCCGCCATCGGAGCCGCCCAGAGCGCCCGTTTTGGGGCGGACCTGATCTGCTACATCACCCCGGCCGAGCACCTGGCCCTGCCCACCCGCGAGGATGTGATCGAGGGCGTGAAGGTCAGCCGCCTGGCGGTGCACATCGGCGACCTGGCCAAGTATCCCGAACGCCGGGGCCGGGACGCGGCCATGAGCAAGGCCCGCCGCGACCTGGACTGGCAGAGACAATACGACCTGGCCTTGTTCCCCGACGACGCCCGTCGCATCCGAGGCGAGCGCTGCCCCGAGGGAGACAGCCACGTCTGCACCATGTGCGGGAAATTCTGCGCCAACAAGGGGGCCAACGCGGTTTTCGGCGGGCTGTTGGCCGAAAGCGCCAAACGCTAGAACGACGCCTCCGTCGCTTTTTGAGCGCCCCGGTGGCGGCCGGGCCGGGGGGAGACCCTCCCCGGCCCGGCGCTTCTGATCCCACCTTGGCCACGGTCGCGCCCGCCTTGACACAACTCCAAGCCAACGCTAGATTTCCGATCAGCCGCACGGTAATGCGGCGGGAAGGCGGCTGGCCATGGAACCCGACCCCCGGGACCAATTGTTCGCGGCGGTGCGGGCGGCCTTCGCGACGCGCGGGCTGCTGCGCCAGGCGATCCGGATCCGCGAGGGCGGGCGGGCCTACAGCCTGCGCTGCGACGATGAGTGCTTCACCGTCTACCGGATCAACGACAAGCCCTTCCTGCCCCCCGGCGAGCCGGGTTGGATGGTCTGCCGCCTGGAGGGCGGAGCCTGTTTCAGCCTGGACCCGGAGGGCGATACCTGCGGCCTGCCCCCGGACCCGGCCGGTCTGGAGGCGGCCCGAGCCTGGGCGGAGCTGGCCCTGAAGCATCTCGTCGACCGGGGCGATTGACATCAGCGAGGAGAACCGCGTGCAGATCTACGTTTCCGGCTCCCTGGCCTATGACCGCATCATGACCTTCGGCGGCCGTTTCGCCGATCACATCCTGCCCGACAAGATCCACATGCTCAACGTCTGCTTCAACGTGGACGGCCTGCAGGAGTGGCTGGGGGGAACCGCCGGCAACATCGCCTTCGGTCTGTCGCAACTGGGCGAGACCCCGGTGGTCCTGGGTTGCCTGGGCCGGGATGGCGACCGCTATCTGGATTGGCTGCGCACCAACGGCATCGAGACTGGACGGGTGCGGGTGGTGCCAGAGCAGTACACCGCCGGGGCCTTCATCACCACCGACCAGGCCCGCAACCAGATCACCGGCTTCAACCCCGGGGCCATGCTCTGCTCCTGCCAGTTCGACTGCGCCGAGTTGGACCCCGCCGACAGCCTGGTCATCATCTCCCCAGGCAACTTCGAGGACATGACCGGCCTGCCCCGCGCCTTGCGCCAGCGCCGGACGCCCTTCATCTATGACCCTGGCCAGTCGCTGAACATTCTGGAAGGCCCGGTGCTCCGGGAGGCCATCCAGGACGCCATGGTGCTGATCAGCAACGACTACGAGCTGGAGGTCATCAGCCGCAAGACCGGCCTGGACCTGGAGGGTCTGCTGGGGGTGGTGGGGGCGGTCATCACCACCAAGGGTGAGCAGGGCTCGCAGGTGGTGGAGCGCGGCGGCCGCACCGCCCAGATCCCGGTCACCCCGCCCAGCCAGGTGGTGGACCCCACCGGGGCTGGCGACGCCTATCGCGCCGGCCTGCTCAAGGGGTTGGCGCTGGGCCTGGACCTGCCCCGGGCCTGCGTCTGGGGGGCCACCCTGGCCTCCTATGCCGTGGCCTGCCACGGCACCCAGGAATACAGCCTGGATCAGGCCGAGTTCCAGACCCGCCTGGAAACCACCATGGCCGAGTTTCAGCGCCGGAATCCAGAGGTGGCGGCATGATCACCCGGCCCGGCGACATCGTGCTCATCCATCAGGGCGGCAAGCCCATGATCCACGCCCGGGTGGAGGAGATCCTGGCCGACCACAAACCCGGCTGGTGGCACCTGCGCCTGTTGATCCTGGCGGTTCCGACCCAGGAGCTGACCTGGATCCTGCGCGAGGAATACATCGACGGCGATGAGTTCACCATGGGTGGGGTGGCGATGATGCTCAAGCGCCTGGCTCCCCCCCGGCCGGCCGAACCCCAGACACAGGAGCCACGGGAGACGCCGTCCCAGGCCACGACACAGACGACCGAGCCCGCTCCCGGGCCAGCCAAGGTGTTGAGCCTGACCACCCGGCGGCCGAAATAGCCCGCCCGGCGGCCCCAAGCGGAGGTAATCGCGCGCCATGCCCAATCCGGATCATCCTCTGGCCCCGTTCCGCTTCCAGGTGCAGTTCAACCCCCGCTTTTCCGACCTGGACGCCTTCGGCCACGTCAACAACGCGAGATACCTGACCTATTTCGAGGAGGGGCGGGTGGGCTACCTGCGGGCCCTGGGCATCTTCCTCCCCCCCGCCTCGCCCATTTCGCTGGTCATCACCCGGGCCGAGTGCAACTACCTGTCGCCGGTGCTGCACCATCACCAGGTGCAGGTGCACGTGCGCGCCGCCGACTGGGGCAAGGCCAAGTTCACTTTTTATTATGCGGTCTGGCTGCCGGAGGAGGACCTGCTGGCCGCCACGGGCTCCACCAAAGCGGTGGCCTGGCACCTGGGCCAGCGCAAGCCCACCGCCATTCCCAGCGAATTCCTGGAGCGTATGCGAGCCTTCGAGGAGGGTCAGCCGGCCTGAGCCAACCTGGCGAGGGAGGCGCCTCAGCCTTTGATCATGGCCTGCCAAAGGCCGATCACGGCTGGACGCCGGGTGTTGAGCTTTTCCTTTATCAGGCTCAACCGGTCGCGGGTGAGTCCCAACCCGGTGAGCACCGCGGGTTTTACCTCCGGTCGGTCCGGGTTGCCGGAATGGCCCAGACCCAGGCTGCGAGCCATGAAATCCGCCAGGTGCACCGAGCCCACCAAGGGG
>JAIUYB010000060.1 GCA_020216625.1 Desulfarculus sp. | reverse complement strand
CCCCTGGGAAGCCAACCCGGCGGGACCCAGGTCGTCAGCCTTTTCTCGCTGGATGCGCCTGCCGGTTAGGCCTGCCTTCAGTTGGTGATCGGGTTCGCGCTCCGGATGATGTTGTGGAGGGGATAAACGTTGCCCGGGCGGGGCTCGTAGCGTAGGTTGACCTCGACCTTTCCCTGTTGCACCCCCGCCGGCAGGGGAATCTCGAACACCTCCTCCTTGGCCGCGAAGGGCTGGATGCTGGTGTCGCGCAGAAGCCCCAGTTTCTTGTCCGGCCCCAGCACCATCTGGCTGCCGCGCGAATCGCCGGCCTGTGGCATATAAATTCTCTCGGCGTGGAAGAACGGCTTGCCATCGGAAGCGTTGGCGGTCACCTCCAGGACCACCTTGGTCTTGGATGGTCAGCCGTCCGGGATGCGGTGGCCGGCCCGGTTGGTGATCTTGGTCCTAACGACCATCATCGGCCTGAAGTCACCATCCTTGGGCTGAAAGCGATAGGCCATGACGTTCACTTCCAACGGCAGGGCCTGGCGCAACCGCTCCGCGGTTTCCGGGCGGTTGTTGAAATTGGGGGGCATGTAATGATTGGCGCCCGGCATATGGCAATCCTGGCAAGTCTGGCTGCCGCCGCTGGGGATGTAGCCATGCAGGTAGCTCCCATAGAGAGTGGCGCACTGGATCGGGTTCTCGAAATCCAGCACCGGGCCTAGGCCGTGACATTGGCCGCAAAAGAGCGCGCTTTTCAGGAAGGGGCTCCGCTTGACCGGGCGGCCGGGGTGGTCGGGGATGTCGCGGCTGCCATACAGAACCCCAGGCTCGGGCCGGCCGTGCACCACCGCCTTGTCGCCATGGCAGACCACGCAACCGATGTTCAGCTTGCGCACCGTGGCCTTGTCGTCGGCCAGCACCGCCGCCGCCAGTTCGGCCGCCGCCTGGTCCGGGGCCGGCAGAAGCTGGGGCAGGTGGCACTTGGCGCAGGGGAAGTTGGCGGCGGCTGAAATTTTGGCCGGATCCTTGACGGCCAGCGGCCCACCCTTAAGGTAGGGCCCCATGATGATCCAGTCGTCCATGCCCATCAGGGACCGGGCGTGGTGCGACCGTTCCCATTGCTGGTGGATGTCCTCGTGACATTCCCGGCAACTGGATGAATCGTAGCGGGCGATGAGGTCGGCAAGGCCGTCCTTCGGGGCCTGGGGCGCCGCCAGCGACCGCGAGGCGACCCCTGTCCAACACACGATAATGATCAGGGCCCGCACTGACGCGCCGGATTTTAATACACGTGACATATGGTCCGCCTTCTCAGCCTTCCAGGAAGGGCATGGCCGCGAAGTAGATGCCCAGGAGGCCGATGGCCACGCCGGCCGCCTTGCGGAACCACAACGATCCGGTCTGCATGGAGCCGTTGTCCAGGATGCGTTGCACCAGGGCGGTGGAGCTGCCGGCCACCGCGATGGGCAGGCTGTGGCCGATGCCGAAAAGCACGATGAGCAGCACCCCGGTCATGATCTCCTGTTGCACGGTGATGATGGCCAGGATGGGGGCGATGAAGCCGAAAGTGCAGGAGCCGGAAAGGAGCCCGTAGGCCAGACCCAGGATGAAAGCTCCGCTCAGACCCTTGACCTTCAGCTTGGCCATGAGCCCGCCGGACAGGGAGCACTTGGACACCCCCAGCATGTCCAGGGCCACCCAGACCAACACCGCGCCCACCAGAATGGTCCACCAGGATCCCACGTCGCCCAGCATGCGCCCCAAGAGAGTGCAGATCACCCCCACGGCGGCGATGGTCAGGAACAGCCCTCCGGTGAAGGCGAAGGCGTAATGCGCCCCACGCCAGTGATGCACCGTGTCTTTTTGGCCGGCCACGTAACCGACCATGAGCGGAATCGAGGCCAGATGGCAAGGGCTGAAGATCACGCTGACCATCCCCCACAAAAAACAACCCGCCGCGGCCAAGAAGGTTCCGCTGATCATCCAGGTGTTGAGAGTGAGGAAAAACTGATCCATGCTGGCGCTCCTACTTCACTCCCAGTTTGGACAAAGCCGCCTTGATGCTTTCCTTGTCCATGAACCCCAGGTGCCGCCCCACTTCCTTGCCCTGGGCGTCGAAGAAAATCTGGGTTGGGATGCCCCGGATTTGGTACTTGTCCACGGCGGCACGGTCATAGCGCACGTCGATATAGGCGATCACCGCCTTGCCATCGTACTCTGTCTTCAACTCTTCCAGGATGGGGGCCATCATCTTGCATGGGATGCAGGACCCGGCGCCCACGTCCACCATGTTCACCATGCCCTTGACCGGCAGCTCCTGGCTGCTTTCCGCCGTCCCATGACCACAAGCCATGATCACCAGCAACAAGGGGATGCCAAGGAGCGATTTGATTAGCCAGCGCATCTTCGAACCTTTCTCGACGGACCGCGCGTCTTCCTGCCTGGATTTGGGGCGCCGGCCGGACCCCGCGTGGAGTCTGGCCGACGCCCCGGCTGGGGGAGGAGAGCTGATGATCATTACTTGACCACGAAGTGGCCCCGGCGGTTGGCGGCGTAGGCCTCCTCGGTGTGGCCCGGCACCAGCGGACGCTCCTTGCCGTAGCTGACCGTCTCCATCCGCTGAGCGGCCACGCCCATCGACTGTAAATACGCCTTGGCCGCCAGGGCGCGCTTCTCGCCCAGGGCCAAGTTGTAGGCGCTGGAGCCGCGGTCATCGCAATGGCCCTCGATGATCACCGAGAGATTGTTGCGCTCCAGGAGGTAGGCCGCCTTTTCGTTCAGGATCTGCCGGGCCTCGGGCCGCAGATCGTAGCGGTCGAAGTCGAAATGAATATCCTGGTTCTCGAACTGGGTCCTGAGCTGAGCCTCCCGGATCGCCGCCTGCTGGCGCAGGCGTTCGGCCGCGTCATCGGTTGGCGCCGGCGCCGGGGCGACCGTCTCGGGAGCCGGGGTTGGCGTGCTGGCGCAACCAGCCAGGCCAAGCAACAACAGGGCGCAGACGCCAAAGACCATCCATCCCAACTTGTCTTGATAACGCCGCATATCTTTCCTCGTTTGCTTTCTCGCCCAATGGTCAGTAATGGCAAGTCCCGGTGATTCAGGGCTTGCAGGTCACATGACAAACCCCGGTGGGGGTCTCCACCGCGTATGGGAAATACTTGCGCCGAAAACGCAGGGCCACCTTGACCAGGCTGATGAGCACCGGAACCTCCACCAAGGGACCGATCACCGCCGCGAAAGCCTGGCCCGAATCCAGCCCGAAAACCGCCACCGCCACCGCGATGGCCAACTCGAAATTGTTGCTGGCCGCGGTGAAGGACAGCGTGGTGGCCTGCTCGTAGGTGGCCCGTGCCTTGATTGACAGCCAGAAGGACACCAGGAACATCACCACGAAGTAGATGCACAGAGGAATGGCCACCCGGACCACGTCCAGGGGCAGCTCCACGATATACTCGCCCTTGAGCGAGAACATCACCAGTATGGTGAATAATAGGGCGATCAGGGTGATGGGGCTGATGCGGGGGATGAACTTCTCCTCGTACCACTGGCGGCCCCTGGTCTTCAGGCCGATCAACCGGCTCAGCACGCCGCCGATGAAGGGTATGCCCAGGTAGATGAAGACGCTCTCGGCGATCTGGCCGATGCCGATGTCCACCACCACGCCCTTCAACCCCAGCCACTGGGGGGCGAGCGTGATGAAGAACCAGGCGTAGACCGAGAAGAATAGCACCTGGAAGATGCTGTTGAAGGCCACCAGGCCGGCGCAGTACTCACGATCGCCGCTGGCCAGGTCGTTCCAGACGATGACCATGGCGATGCAGCGGGCCAGGCCGATCAGGATCAATCCCACCATGTACTCGTTGTGACCGGAGAGAAAGGTCACGGCCAAGGCGAACATCAGGATGGGACCAATGACCCAATTCTGCACCAGGGAGAGGGCCAGCACGCGGTAATTCCGGAACACCTGGCCAAGCTGCTCGTACTTCACCTTGGCCAGGGGCGGGTACATCATCAGGATGAGCCCGATGGCGATGGGGATGTTGGTGGTGCCCACCGAGAAGTAGTTGATGACCTCCCGCACGCCAGGTTGCAACCAACCCCAGCCCACCCCCACGAACATGGCCAAGAAAATCCAAAGGGTGAGGAAACGATCCAGGAATGAAAGCTTCTTGGTCTCGGCCATGGCCATGGCAACCTCGCTTCCGACTATTCCTTGAAGAATCGGCTCAGATACCCGCCCAGCCTGGCGGCATGGTCAGGGTCCAGGTCCGGGCAGTCATCGACTCCCTTGCCGCCTTCCACCGCCAGGGCCGCGAAGACCATGCAGGTGGGCTGGCCGCATTTCTTGCAGTTGGTGCGGGGCAAGAGCTTAAGTATTTCCAGCAACAGCGGCCGGGGCAGGCCGGTGTAGCGTGGCTCTATGTTGGCCCGGTTTTCCCAGGCCTCGTTGATCTCGCGTTTGAGCCACTCCAGGATTTTGTCCGCCTCGGCCTCATCCTTGAGGGCGTTGACCGCCATCAGTCTAGGATGCACCGCGATAATCTTACCATGCACCCGGAAGGCGACGCTGGGGGGATCGGTGCTGTACTCAAAACCACCCAGGGACGCGTTGAGATAGGGCAGCGCCTCGCCCACATCCTGGTCCAGATGGGCGAAGCAATGCAACGATTCGAAGCTCGGGTTGCACTCCGGCCGGAAGATTTCCTTGCGGTAACTTTGCAAGAGCACCTTCAGCCCTCCTAATCAATCCATGGCCGCGCGATCGGTTCCCACCGCCTTGGCCCCCAGGGCCAGCGCGGATACGCGCTCGCGAGTCCTATCTCGGCCTGCCCGGCCATGTCAACCAACCACATTATTATGTGGTATCGGCCTCATCCTCGGCCACCCAGCGGCCAGGCTCTTGGCCAGCCCCGGAATTTTCCGAAACCATCAGCCAGGCCCAAGCCTCGGCCTGGGCCGCCAGGCCAAAGCGCGCCGGATGCCGGCGCCTACCCCATCATGCTTTTCATCATGACCCGCATCTGGTCAGGGGCCATGCCGCCCGGACGCATCATTGGCATGCAGAATGGCATCATATCGGCCATCATCCTGCCGGGCTCCTTGCCAAAAAGCTCCGCCATGATCGGCATCGCCTGCTTCATGAAAGCAAGTTTCTCCTCATCGCCCAGGGCCTTGAACTGCTCCAGGATGGTTTGCATTTCATTCCTCCCGTTTCAGTTATCCAAAGCTCTCCGCCTGGCGCCAGATTTGGCTCGTCGCCAATCGACGCTATTCTCCGGCGACCGGATCTTTTTCCCACGGGTGATAATTAGCCTCGAAAACCGGCGCGCAATGCGGCCGCATGCGGTCACGCAGTTTTCTTTCCAGGCAATCCTTCATGAAAGCCAGCGATTCCTGGGCGTCATCGTCCAGTATGATGCCCATGATCCTTTGCACCTCGGAGGGCTCCAGTTCCAAAAGAATTTTGTCCATGTGAGGACGCATGATTCGCACCTAAAACTAGAAAGGTCCCGGCGCGCTCAGGATGCCGCGCGGAGCGCCGCTCATGGCTCAAGACTGGCCCTGGGCCGCCTGGCAGGCCGCGTCCTTGACTTTTTCCAGCGCGGCCCGGTCCAGGTTGAAATTCTTGTTCTTGCCGATGCCCAGGTCGGTCAGGACGACATACCCGCGCAACGGCACGCCGGCTTTGTTGAAGATGGCCTTGGCGCAGCCCACCTCGCAACCATCGAGCACCACCATCCGGGGCACGTCCTTGGCCGAGGCCACGAAGCCGGAAAGCTCGCCGCCGATGCCGGCCAGGCAATACATCTTGCCGAAGCCTTCCTGGGTGAGTTCCATACAGGCCTGGTTGGCCAACTGGCCCACGTTGGAGCCGCCGGAGCAGGCCAGCAGCATGACGTTGCCATCAGGCGAACAACAATCAGCGGATTTGCTGGTGGTGTTGCAACAGGAATCGGACATGTTCGGCCCTCCAGGCCAGGAACCGCCCTCTAATGAGCGGCGCTCTTGATCCATTGCGCAAGCCGCGTCTCGCTGGGCAGCTTGCCCACCGAGACCACCTTGCCGTTGATCACCAGACCCGGGGTGGTCAGCACCCCACTGGCCGCGATCTCCTTGATGTCCTCCACCGCCTCCAGGTCGGCCGCCAGGCCCAGCTGGGCCAGCACCTTGGCCACCCGGTCATATAGGGCGTGACAATTGGGGCAGCCCGGTCCCAGGATCTTCACCTCCAGGCCCTGAATGGCGGCGGGCTGATAGGGCTGGCCCAGATGCTTCCGGAAGGCGCGGATGAAGGCCTCGGCGTACTCCTGCCTGGCCCCGGCGGCGATGTAGTTGACCCGCCCCAGGCGGGTCAGCATTTCCTCGCCCACCTCCTGGTCGGAGCGGTCCTTGAACTCATCAGCCATCCCAGCGATGACTTCGTCAAGGTCCCGGATGCCGATCGGCATCCCACCCACGTTAATCTTTTTAACCTCGGTCATGGGATCAGTCTCGTCCCCCATTAGTCTTGCCAGCGAGCCCAGGCCGCGGCCGCCGGGCTACTTGCCCAGCCAGGCCAGCACGTCCTTTTTGCTGGGCACCTTGCCCACGCTCTTGACCTGGCCGTCGATCACCACCGCCGGGGTGCCGAAAACGCCAAAGGCCGCGATATCCATCACCCCGGTGACCTTCTCCACCTGGGCATCCACGCCGGAGTCGGCCACCGCCTGCCGGACGATCTCCTCGGTCTGCTTGCATTTGGGGCAGCCCGGCCCCAACACCTTGATGTCCATGCTCATACTCCTTGGTTTTCGCGATCAGACGAAAAACGCACCGTAGACCATGCCGGCCACGGTGGAAAGGATCACGATTATCGAGCAGAAGACCGCCGTCTTTCTCCAGCCCATCACTCCGCCGATCACCAGCATGTTGGGCAGCGACAGGGCCGGACCGGCCAAGAGCAGCGCCAAGGCCGGCCCCTGGCCCATGCCAGAGCCAATGAGCCCTTGCAGAATGGGAATCTCGGTCAGGGTGGCGAAGTACATCAAGGCGCCGGCCACAGAGGCGAAGAGATTGGCCCACAGGGAGTTGCCGCCCACCAGCATCTGGATGTAGCGCTCCGGAATCAGGGCCTCGTGCCCCGGCCGACCCAGCAGGAAGCCCGCCACCAGCACTCCCGCGCCCAGCAGGGGAAATATCTGCTTCATGAAACCCCAGGTGGATTGCACCCAGGTCTGGAGTTCGTCCTTCTGGAACCAGGCCCGCAGAATCAGGCCCAGGATAATCAGCAAGGCCACGGTCAGATGCCACTTGGCCGCGAAGATCATTGGCCAAAGGCCGACCTCGCCCTCGGCCGGCCTGGCGAAGGCCGCGAAGACCAGGATCAGCACCATCACCAGCATGAAGACCGCTTCCTGCCACAAGGCCCGGCCCTTCTCGCCTTCCTCGGGCAGGTACATCTGTCCGGCGGTGCGCTGGGCATCGTCCCTGCGGAAGATTAAGGCCATCAAAAGGCCAGTGACCACCGCAAACAACACCGCGCCCACCGCCCGGGCCAGACCCAACTCCCAGCCCAGGATGCGAGCGGTCAACACGATGGCCAACACGTTGATGGCCGGACCGGAGTAGAGGAAGGCCGTGGCCGGACCGATGCCCGCCCCCCGGGTGTAGATGCCGGCGAACAGCGGCAGCACGGTGCAGGAGCAGACCGCCAGCACCGTGCCCGAGACCGAGGCCACCGAATAGGAGAGAATCTTGCTGGCCGTGGCCCCAAAGTACTTGAGCACCGAGGCCTGGGAGACGAAAACGGCGATGGCTCCGGCGATGAAGAAGGCCGGGATCAGGCAGGTCAGCACGTGCTCGCGGGCGTATTCCTGGAGCATCAGGAAGGCTTCCAGGCCCGACTTGCGCACCGTCTCGCCCTCCCAGGGCACGTAGTAGGCCGCCAGGAAGGTCAGCACGATGATCAGCAGTTTGTAGCGTTCTTTCATCGTTTACCCAGCCATCTTGCAAAGTTGGCCAATAAAGCAACTGATCGCCGAAAAAAAACTACCTCACCAGCCTGATTTGGCTGTCCAATTTGGCCTGTAGCACCGTTTCCACGCAGCCGAAGAAACTGAGCACGCAAGGGGTGCGCAGCGAATAGAACACCTGCTTGCCCCGGCGTTGGTCATTGACCAGACCGGCGGTTTTCAGGATGGACAAATGCTTGGATACCGTGGAGATATCCGCTCCGACCAACGCGGTCAGCTCGGCCACGCTGTGCTCCCTGGCCGCCAGTTGGTCCACGATCAACAAGCGGCTGGGGTGGGCCAGGGCCTTGAGCACTTGGGCGCGGGCCTGGTATTTGGCTTGGAGTCCGACGTCCATGAAGCTCACTCCGTATTATTGGCAATATAACCAAATCATCAAATTGTCAAGCCGCCGATGAGGGCGCCTTGTCCCCCCGCCGCCAAACGCCCCACCGCTGTGCGCCCGCCTTGCCACCGGGTTGACGCAGGCGACCAACGGAGGGACAATCACTCCCTACTCTCATCAGGCGTTTTTCGTGTCCGGCCATGACCAGCCAACCAAAGCGCGACTCTTCCTGATCTTCCTGCGCCTGGGGCTCACCGCCTTTGGCGGGCCGGCCATGGTGCCCTATGTTCGCCAGGTGGCGGTTGAGCAAAAAGCCTGGCTGACTCCCCGGCAGTTCCAGGACGGGGTGGCCCTGTGCCAGTCCATCCCCGGCGCCACGGTGATGCAACTGGTGGCCTACATCGGCCTGCGTGTGGGCGGTCCGCTGGCTTCGCTGGCCTCGTTTGTCGCCTTCGTCCTGCCGGCGTTCGGCTTGATGCTGGTCCTTTCGGTCCTTTATGCCCGGACCCGGGACGTCTCGGGCGTCCAGGAGGTGTTCACCGGACTCCAGGTCATCGTGGTGGCCCTGGTGATCAACGCGGCCTACGATTTCGGCCGCCGGAGCGTCAAGGACTGGCGAGATGGGGCGTTGGCCCTGGGGGCGGGCTGGTTGATTCTGCTGGGGGGCAATCCCCTCATTGCCATCGGCGGCGCCGCCTTGGCCGGTCTGTTGGTCTATCGTGGCATGACGCCGCCGGAAGCCGCGCCGCCTGGGCCGGGGCCCACGGGCGGATGGGGTTCGTCCCGCGGAGCTTGGCTGGCCTTGGCCGCCCTGGGGTTTGGCTTGTTGGGGTTGCGCTTGGTGGACCCCGGGCTCTTTGACCTGGCGGCCCTGATGGTCAAGGTCGACCTCTTCGCCATGGGCGGCGGTTTCGCCTCGTTGCCATTGATGCACCACGAGATGGTGGATCTGCTGTAACCCTCCCGTTCTTAGTGCCAGTCGATAGTAGAAACCTCGGGGTTTTTGACAGCGAGATACTCAGCTGGGGTCAGGTTGCCAAGGG
>JAIUYB010000059.1 GCA_020216625.1 Desulfarculus sp. | reverse complement strand
AGGGCGGTTGGCTGCTGCTGTTGGAGCCGGCCCGCCTGCAGCGCGACATCGCCGGCCTGCACCACGGCGAGGAAAGCCTGGACTGGATGGAGCGCGAGTCGCAGCGGCTGGCAGACCTGATCAACGCCGACACTGGCCAGCGTCTGGCGGCCACCGGTGGTCACGCGGTGCATGACATCTTCGGGGCGGTGCCGGGACTGGACTGGGACCGCCTGGTGACCGAGTTCCTGCGACCCTAGCCGAGGCCGGGCCCCGAGCCGAACGGGGCCCGGACGTCACCTCGCCGGATTCGCGCCCGACCGACGGCCAACCGACCCTGGCAGGCCGGGCAAAACTCCAGGCCCAGACGGTCCAGTTCGGCCAGACCGCCGGAGAAGCGCATCAGGCAACCCGGAGCGCGGCAGTGGGGCAGGCCCAGGACGTGGGCGGTCTCGTGCAGGCCGACCTTGGCCAGCCGCTCCAGGAACAGGGCCTGGGGCGCCCGGGAGCCGTCGTCCAGGTCCTGGAGACGATGGAGGGAGACCACCGCCGCCCGGCCACCCAACTGGGCCTCGCCGAAGACGAAGGTGAGGAAGGACAGGCAGAGGTCGTGGTTGATCAGGCCCAGCCGCAGCGCCCCGGACTCGCCTTCCGGGGCCAGCTCGCGCAGGATTAGGCTGGCGTCGTATTGGCCGCGCGTGGGCACCAGGCAGGGGGACGGTTCGGGCCAGGGGCGAACCACCAGGGTGTTCAAACCCAACAGGGCCTGGAGGTTGGCGGCCACCACCGCCGCCGCCGTGGCGCTCACCCGTCCCAGGGGGACCACTTCCACCTCCGGTGGGGCGAGTCCCGGACTTGTTATGTCGGCGGGGAGTGCCATCGCTCAAGGTTGCCATCGCCGCCGGGGGTTGGCAAGCGCGGGGTGGCCGCGATCAGGATGGTTCGAGGCCGGCCTTCTTGAGCTTGCGGCTCAAGGTGGAGCGGTCGATGCCCAGAACCCCGGCGGTCGCGCTGACGCTCCCCCCCTGGGACTTGAGCACTCGCCGGATGTGGGCCAGCTCCACCTCGGCCAGGGTCATGGCGGACGAATCGGCCTCCGGTAGCGGAGAGAGGAAGGTCAGCTTGTCCAGGCCCACGCTGGAGCCTTGGGCGACGATCACCGCCCGCTCGATCACGTTGCGCAGCTCCCGCACGTTGCCGGGCCAGGGATAGGCCCGCAGCGCGCGCTGGGCCCGGCTGTCCAGGACCAGGTTGGCCTTGCCGGTCTGGGCCGCGAAATAGGCCAGGAAATGCTCGGCCAGGGGAATGATGTCCTCGACCCGCTCGCGCAGGGGCGGGATGGCGATGGCCAGCACGTTGATCCGGTAGAAGAAGTCCTGCCGGAAGCGCCCCTGCTGGATCAGGGCGGGCAGGTCGCGGTTGGTGGCGCTGATCAGGCGGAAGTCGCTGGCCAGATACTGGTTGCCTCCCACCCGCTGGAAGCGTTTCTCCTCCAACACCCGCAGCAGGGCCACCTGCATCTTCTGCGAGATCTCGCCCACCTCGTCCAGGAACAGGGTGCCGCCATCGGCCATCTCCAGCCGGCCGCGCCGGGCCTTGACCGCGCCGGTGAAGGCCCCGCGCTCGTGGCCGAAAAGTTCGCTTTCCAACAGGGTCTCGGTGACCGCGCCGCAGTTGATGGTGACAAAGGGGGCGAAGGCGCGGGGGCCCTGGTTGTGGATGGCCCGGGCCACCATCTCCTTGCCGGTGCCGGTCTCGCCGGTGATCAGCACCGGGGCCAGGGCCGGGGCGGCGTCCTCGATCTGGCCGAAGACCGCCCGCATGGCCGGGGACTGGCCCACCAGGCCGGCGAAGCCGATGCACTCGCCCTCGTTCAGGCGCTGGCGCAGGGCCGAGTTCTCCCGCAGCAGGTCCCGCTGCCGCGCCATTTTCTCCAGCAGCAGCATCAGGTGCTCGGGGTCGAAGGGCTTGAGCAGGTAGTCGCTGGCCCCGGCCTTCATGGCCTCCACCGCGGACTCGATGGAACCGTAGGCGGTGATGATCACCACCAGGGTGTCGGGATGGGCGTCCTTGACGCGCCGCAACAACTCCAGGCCGTCCATCCCCGGCATCTTGATGTCCACCAGGGCCAGGTCGAACTCCTGGCGCTCCAGCTCGGCCAGGGCCTCCAAGCCGCCTGCGGCCTTGGTCACCTGATGGCCGTCCTGGCGCAGCCAGGCCGCCAGGGACTCGCGCATGGCCAGCTCGTCGTCCACCAACAGCACCCGCAGCCGCGCGTTCATGCCCCCGCCTCCCGCACCGGGGCATCTTCGGCCGACAACCACGGCAAATCCACCGTGAACATGGCCCCGTGTCCGAGCTGGCTGGTCACCGTCACCTCGCCGCCGTGGTCGCGGACGATGCCGTAGACCATGCTCAGACCCAGCCCCACCCCGTGACCGTCCAGCTTGGTGGTGAAGAAGGGCTCGAAGACCCGGGACAGGTTTTCGGGCCGGATCCCCTCGCCGGTGTCGCTGAAGATCAACCGCACCCTCCCCTGGGCCTGGCTCAGCCCGCCGTGGATGGACAGCGTGCCGCCCTGGGGCATGGCCTCGATGGCGTTGAAGACCAGGTTGGTGAATACCTGCTGCAACTGGGAGGGGTCTCCCCAGACCGTGAGCCCCTCCCCGGGCAGTTCCAGGACCAACGCGATGTTGGCGATCTTCATGCGGTGGGCGGTGAGCAGGACGGTGGCGTTGACCAGATCCACCAGGTCCACCCTCCGGGGCGCGCTGGACTGCTGGCGGGCGAAGGAAAGAAGATTGCTGACGATCTTGGCGCAGCGCTCGCCCTCGCTGATGCACAGGGAGAGATAGCCCTGGTAATCGGCCAGATCCTGGGCGGTGGCCTGGCCCGTGGCCAGCCCCTTGTGCATCAGCTTGGTGAAATTGAGGATGCTGGCGATGGGGTTGTTGATCTCATGGGAGACCGAGGCCACCAGCTTGCCCAGGGAGATCAGCTTGTCCTCCTGGACCAGGGTGGCCAGGTCGGCCTTGATGGCCGCGGCGCGCCTTTCCACCCGTTGGCTCAATTCGCTGGTGATGTCCCGAAAAATCTCCAGCACCTGCACCACGTCGCCCTGGCGGTTCAGCAGAGGATAGGTGGAGACGTCGCAAAAATGGGTGCTCCCGTCGGGCTGGCTATGCTCGTGGATGGCGTGGGCGCTCTTGCCGGTGTTGAGGGTGGCCAGCATGGGGCAAGGGGTCTCCGGGCAATCGCAGGGCGAGATGGACTGGTGGGAGACCTGAAAGCAGTACTTGCCCAGGGCCTCGCTCCGATCCAGCCCCGACTTGGTCAAGGCGGCCTGGTTCACGCGCAGGATCCGGTAGTCGCGGTCCAGAACCATCACCCCCTCGCTGGTGGCGTCGATCAGGGCCTGGGAAAAGGAGTGGGCCAGGCTAATCTCCTCGTGCTTGGATTCCAGTTGCTGATATATGGCCACCATGTCGTGAAAAAGCCGCGAGGCGGTGTGGCCGATCACCCCCACGGAGTCAGGCTTGCTGAGGGCCAGCTCGTCCAACAGGCGGCGGTTGTCGGTCAGCTCAATGATCAGGTCGATCTGGTCCAGGTCAAAAAGGGCGGTGCAGTCGTCGGTGGTGAAGATGCCCATCTCCCGCGCCCGGGTGATGCCCACCGCCTCCGGGTTCAGGTCGGCCACGCCCACGATCTTGGCCTGCAGACGGTGCATCAGGCGCGAGTTGAGCATCTCCAGCGCGGTCAGGCAGCGGCGACCGCCGCCGATGATGGCGATGCGCAACTCCTGGTTTCTGATCGGGGCCCGGCTTTCCATGTGGCGCCATTTCGCTGGCGATAATGGGTCATTATAAACACCTGGTAGTATCATACCTTTTATGGCGCTGGGTTGAACAGGGGAAAGGTCCGCCGGCGCGGCGGCGGGAAATCGGTTGGAGCCAGGCGGCGGTGCTCGCGGTGAGCGGAGCTGATTCACGCCTTGCCCGCGGCCGGGCCGGCTGGTGAGAGAGTCCCACGCCCCCCCGCGCGGCGGGAAGCTCTGGCCATGCACGCGGCTAAATCGGAGCGGGGCGTGGCAACGGTGGAACCGTCACCGCCGGGTCGATGGTTGCGAAGGGCGCTGGGGTGATCCGGTACGGCGACCAGGGGTGCGAGGAGTTGGCGCAAGGGGAAGGCGACCGGAGCCCAATGACGTAAATGCAGATCGGAATAACCATGTATCTGGATAGTTAATTCAATAGCGCGCTAATAATAGGTATTAGGTATTTGACTAAATATATCGGGACAATACACTAACGGCACCGACCGTACCAAGGGTCATGCGTGTGCTGACGCCTATCGGGCGCGCCAATCCGGCAAGCCAATCCAGTATCCAAAGAGGAGGGAGCATGAGCGCCAAGAATCTCTTCGCCACGCCAACCGGCATCATCGGGGTGGGGGCCTTCATCGGCGTCTTCGCGGCCCTTTTGCAGCACTGGGGCAACCCGGGCAACATGGGCATCTGCGTGGCCTGCATGGAGCGGGACATCGCCGGGGCCTTGGGCCTGCATCGGGCCGAGGTGGTGCAGTACATGCGTCCGGAGATCATCGGCTTCGTGCTGGGGTCGCTGGGGGCGGCCTATCTGTTCAAGGAGTTCCGCTCCCGGGCCGGCTCGGCCCCCATCGTCCGCTTCGTGCTGGGGGCCTTCGCCATGATCGGGGCCCTGGTTTTCCTGGGCTGCCCCTGGCGGGCACTATTGCGTCTGGCCGGCGGGGACGGCAACGCCCTGTTCGGCTTGGCCGGCTTAGCCGTCGGCGTCTGGGTGGGGACCCTGTTCTTGAAAAGCGGCTACAACCTGGGGCGCAGCCAGAAGACCCACACCGCGGTGGGGTGGCTGCTGCCTTTGATCATGCTGGGCTTCCTGGCCCTGCTGTTGATTTTCCCCCAGGTGGCCGGCCAGGCCCAGAGCGGCGGGGTGCTCTTCTACAGCTCCAAGGGCCCCGGCTCCATGCGGGCTCCCATCCTGGCCTCCCTCCTGGTGGGCCTGGCGGTGGGCTTCCTGGCCCAGCGCAGCCGCTTTTGCACCATGGGCGCCATCCGCGACCTGATCCTGTTCCGTCAGACCCACCTGTTCCTGGGCATCGCCTCCCTGGTGGTCTTCGCTTTCGTGGCCAATCTCGTCCTGGGCCAGTTCAAGGCCGGCTTCGAGGGCCAACCGGTGGCCCACACCATGAGCCTGTGGAACTTCGCCGGCATGGTGTTGGCCGGCCTGGCCTTCGCCCTGGCCGGCGGCTGCCCTGGGAGGCAGCTTTTCCTGGCCGGCGAAGGCGACGGCGACGCGGCGGTGTTCGTCCTGGGCATGATCGTGGGCGCCGGTTTGGCCCACAACTTCGGTCTGGCCAGCTCGCCGGCCGGAGTGGGGCCGCATGGGGTGGCGGCGGTGGTCATCGGACTCCTGAGCTGCCTGTTCATCGGTTTCACCATGCGCCAGAAGGCCTGATTAGGGAGGGCAATCATGAGCGAGACAGTGGACGCGCGCGGGCTTTCCTGCCCCCAGCCGGTCATCCTGACCTTGAACAAGATCAAGGCCATGGGCGATGGTGAGCTGACGGTGCTGGTGGACACCGACACCTCCAAGGAGAACGTCGGCCGGGCCGCCAACAGCCAAGGCTGGCGGGTCAGCGAGGAGATCCACGAGGATGACGGTTTCAAGCTGATCCTGCGCAAGGCGTGATGGAAGGGACATGGCCTTCGCCTGGTTGAAAAACAGGGCCAAGCAGGCGCCCGCGCCGAAAAGCGCGGACAAGGGGCTGTTGGTCTTTGACAACACCAGCGAGGTGATCCGGGCGGAAGGCGTGCTCAAGCGCGGGGGGTGGACCATCCGGGTGATGGGGCCACCGCCGGAGATTCGCACCGGCTGCGATCTGGTGATCGAGTTCCCCCTGATCGAAAAGCTCGACATCCTGCGGGCGCTGGAGGAGGCCAAGCTGACGCCCTTGAGCGCGGTGCCGGTGAGCGGCCCCTTGCTGGAACCGGTGAGCCTGTTCCAGGTCAAGGACTTTGGCCAACACCTGATGGTGCGCGCCGCCAACATGAAGCTCACCGTGGACAAGCGCAGCGGAATCATCGTCAACATCTCCGGCGGCGGCTGCCCGGACGTGCCCTATCTGGCCGATCAGTTGGTGGGCAAAACCCTGGCCCAGGCCCCCAGCCCTCGCCGGATCGGGCACACCCTCTGCGGCTACGCCTTGGAGCTGGCCTACCAGGAAATGCGCCGGCGATGCTGACGGTGGTGGGCACGGTGCCCCAGCCTGATTTCCCGCTGCTGGAGGGCGTGGTGAGCGCCGAGGCGGGTGGGATCACCATCGCCGGGCGACATCTGGAGGCCAAGCGCGGCACTCCGGCCCTTCTGGCCGCCGCCCTGGCCACGGCCCGGGCCCTGGGCGGGGTCGAGGTGCGCGCCTGCCTGGTGGGCGACGTGGGGCTGGGCGACGGCAGCCGAAAACTATACCGCCATCTGACCGAGGTCCTACCCCGGCGCGACTGCGCGGTGCTGACCTTCCACTATCTGCAACCGGACGTGGATTGGCACAATCGGGTGCTCTTCGCCGTGGAGGAAATGCCCATCCGCCCCTTGTTGGTGGCCGACGCGGGCTTCATGTACGCAGCCAAGATGAGCGGCCAGGCCGGAGCCTATGATTTGTTCACGCCCGACGCCGGGGAGCTGGCCTTTCTGGCCGATGAACGGGCTCCCCACCCCTTCTACACTCGTGGTTTCATCCTCCAGGACGAGGACGGCGCGCCGGAGCTTATCGCGCGGGCCTATCTCCACGAAAACGCCGCGCGTCATCTCCTGGTCAAGGGTCGGGTGGACTACATGGCCGATCAAGGCGGCGTTTGGGCCTCGGTGTCCGAGCCCAGCCACCCGGCCCTGGAGGCCATCGGGGGCACCGGCGACACCCTGACCGGGATGGTCTCCGCCTTGTTGGCCGCCGGGCTGGAGATGCGCCCGGCCTGCCGGTTGGCCGCCAGGGCCAATCGCCTGGCCGGGGATCTGGCCCAGCCCGATCCCGCCACTCAGGTGGCCGCGATCATCGCCCACATACCCCAGGCCCTGGCCGCCCTGGGCCAAGGCCATGGCATGGCCAAAGCCGGATCCTGATTATTCGTCCCGACCCAAAAAATCAAGGACCTGGCCGAAGCCAAGTCCTTGTGACCTTTGGTGCCCCCGGCGCGATTCGAACGCACGACCTACGGCTTAGGAGGCCGTTGCTCTGTCCTGCTGAGCTACGAGGGCGTTGGTGGCGAAACTTAACACATGGCCGCCGGGATTGCCAAGTTAGTGGGGTTTGGCCGGCGGGGTGGGGGGCTTGGCGGCCGGCTGGCTCCGGCGGCGCATCTGCATGTCCAGGTAGCCCTGGCTAAAGGGATAGGGTCCGGCCAGGAAGCGTGGACAGGGGTACTGATCACAGTCGGCCGAGCAGTAGGCCACCCGCCGGGTCACCGCGCAGCCTAGGATGGGGCAGACCCCGCCCAAGAGCTTGAGCTGGGCGGCCAGCTTCTTTTGGGCCTCGGGTTCGACCCCGGCGGCGCAGGGGCCGCACTTGCCCTGGCGAAACAGGCCGCAGACCAGGCAGTTGACGCCGCAGGCCCCGGTGCCGGCTCCCATTTCATTCCTCCGCGCAAAGCCGGCCCACCATGAGGTTGGTCAGCGCCCAGATGCCGTCCAGGGCCAGTTGGTGATGGGCGTTGGCGTCCAGGCCCACCACCGCCCGGGCCGGGAATTCCGCGTCGCCCACCCAGAGCAGCACATAAAGCGGCAGCCGGGGCAGGCCGGCCAGCCGCACCGCCAAGTCACCGCCGACCTGGTCCGGAACTCCGCCCAGGGCCGCCGCCCGCCGGACCAGGGCCTGGGGATCGGAGCCGAAGCGGGCCTCCAGGGCCTTGGTGTTCACGGCGTGGGGGCCGGTGAAGAACAGACCACCGCCGGGCAACTCCTGGGGAGTGACCATGCGCCCGGCCGGCGGCACCCCCCGGGCGCGGGCCAGGTGGCTGACCAGCACCAGTCCGGTCTGGAAATCCACCCGATGGTGGGGACGGGCCTCCTCTCGCACCTGGCGGGCGTTGGCGTCCACCAGATAGACGCGGCCCAGCAGCGGCAGGTGGAATCGGCCGTCGTCCTGTCGCGCGCTGGCGGCCTCGGCCGCATCCGACCCGGAGCGGGCGGCCAGGTCGTCCCACAAGGCGGCCGGTAGCTGGTCCGCCCAGCGGAAGAGGCGGTTCTCCTCCGGCTCAGCTCTCGTCATCGGACAGGGCTCCCATTAGGCGCTCGCTGGCCAAACGGCGCAGATAGGGCCGCCAGGTCTGGCGCTGTTTGGGATCGCCCTGTCGGGTGCGGGCGAAGATCTCCAGGTATTTGGCCACCTCGCGGCGCAACAGGTGGCGGGGTACGACCTCCTGGATGCCCCGGATGTCGCCAAAATAGTCGGGCTCGTCCCAGCAGCGGGCGGAAAGCTCCACCAGGCTGTCGGAGCGCACCGCGTCCTCCTGCACCTCGAACCCCCGGGCCTTCATCACCCGGGGGCCGGTGAAGATCACCATGGCCCCGGGCTCGGCCAGGCAGACGTCGCCCAGGGCGGCGTAGGAGGCGATGGCTCCGCCGGTGCTGGGATCGCCCAGGATGGAGATGAAAGGCAACCCGGCCTGTTTCAGGCGCTCGATGGCGGCCACGGTCTTGTACATCTGCATCAGGGCCACGATGCCCTCGTAGAGCCGCGCCCCGCCCGAGCAGCAGACGCTGACCAGGGGCCAGCCCTTGCGCAGGGCGTATTCCACCGCCAGGCGGAACTTTTCGCCAAAGACCACCCCCATGGATCCGCCGGCGAAGGCGAACTCGCTGATGGCCAGCACGCAGGAATAGCCCATGACGCTGGCCTGGGCGGTGACCAGGGATTCGGTGAAGCCGGTGCGTTTCTTCTGCTTGTCCAAGAAATCCCGGTAGTAGGAGTGGATGTCCTCCTCGTTGAGCAGGTCGTGCACGTTCATGTTGCGGAACAGCTCGTGGAAGGTGCCGGGATCGGTCAGGGCGTGGATCCAGCCCGAGGCGTCCAGCACGTGGCGGGCCCCGCACTGGGGACAGCGCTGGTGGTTCTTGAGGTATTCGTCCAGGGGGATGATGGCCTCGCAGCCGGGGCCGTTGTCGCCGGTGTGCACGTCGGCGCAGCGGATGCAGGCCTGCCCCGGGGTCAGCACGGTGCCGTCGCCGTAGTAATCGTCCACATGGATGGCCCCGGAGGGGGCCTCGATGAGCTTGATGTCCGGCGGGGCTTTTTGCAGGGTTTTCAAGGGGCGCTCGATGAAGCGCTTGAGCTCGTAGAAACGGCCCCGACGCATCACCCCCAGTT
>JAIUYB010000058.1 GCA_020216625.1 Desulfarculus sp. | reverse complement strand
ATCACCCCCAGCGCCTCGGCCAAGGGCTTCCTGCGCCCCGAGGATCTGCTGGAGGTGGACGACACCGGCCGGGTGCTGGCCGGCACGGGCCGCCCCAGCGCCGAGCTGGGCCTGCACCTGGCGGTCTACCGCGCACACCCGGAGGCCCGGGCGGTGCTGCACGCCCACCCGCCCCTGGCCACGGCGGTGACCATGGCCGGCCGGGACCTGAACCTCTCCGGCCTGCCCGAGGCCCTGCACGCCCTGGGCGAAGTCCCCACCGCGCCCTACGCCACCCCCGGCAGCCCGGAGCTGGTGGCGGCGGTGGAGCCCCACCTGCCCGGCCGGCGGGCGGTCCTGCTGGCCCACCACGGCAGCCTGGCCTGGGGCCCAGACCTGCTCACGGCTTTCACCCGCAGCGAGAAGCTGGAGCACGCCGCCCGGGTGATGCTGGCCGCCCACTCCCTGGGCGGGATCAAGCCCCTGCCGCCCGAGGAGCAGGCCCGGTTGATCGCCCTGGGTTCGGGCCAGGAGCCGGGGCCGCTTTCGCCCCTGATCCAACGGATCAAGCTGACCCAACTGCCCCGGACCCCGGAATTCGCCACCGAGAAGATCCATCAGGATGCCCGGGGCGAGGCCCACCTGATCGTGGACGACTGGCCCGGCCGCCGCCTGGCGGTGCTCACCCTGAACCCCGGCCAGGGTTGGCGCGGACAGCACCTGCACCGGCACAAACGCGAGGGCTTCTACGTCTTCCGAGGCCGGGCGAAAGCCGAGCTGGTCTGCGCCCAGAGCGGCGAGCGCCTGGAGCTGGTCTTGGAGCCGGGGGCGCGCCTGGAGCTGCCGCCGGGGGTGGCCCACCGCTTCGCGGCCCTGGACCAGGAGCTGGTCTTCGTGGAGTTCACCGACCGTTCCTACCAGGCCGCGGACGACGCGCCCTTCGCGTTCTAGGCTTCACTCCGGGGCCGGATTCTAGTAAACCTGGGGGCGGGCGGCCCCGTCCGTCGCGAGCGCTTTTTCCCGCCCCGCCGGGGCGGCGTGCAAGGAGAGGCAAGACATGGCCGACGCGCAAGGAATCCTGGAGGCCCGGGAGGCCCACGAGGTGAAGACCTCGTGCGATCCCGCCTATAAAAAGCCCATCAAGGGCATGGACCATCTGGACTGGGGCATGCGCAACCGCTTGTCGCGGCTGATCAAGGCCGACGGCCGCACCCAGTTCCTGCCCATCGACCACGGCTATTTCCAGGGTCCCACCCGCTGCCTGGAGTGCCCGGGCGAGACCATCAAGGACCTGCTGGCCTACGCCGACGGCCTGTTTGTCACCCGGGGGGTGCTGCGCGCGGCCATCAGCCCCGACCTGGACGTGCCGATCATCCTGCGCGTCTCCGGTGGCTCCAGCGTGGTGGGCCAGGATCTGGCCGACGAGATCATCACCACCAGCATCGAGGAGATGATTCGCCTGAACGTGGCCGCGGTGGGCTTAAGCGTCTTCGTGGGCAGCGACTATGAGCGCCAGACGCTCGAGAACCTGGCCGAGCTGGTCAGCAGTTGCGAGGACCACGGCATCCCGGTGATGGCGGTGACGGCGGTGGGCAAGGAGCTGGAGAAGCGCACCAGCCGCTATCTGGGCCTGGCCTGCCGCATCTGCGCCGAGCTGGGGGCCAAGGTGGTCAAGACCTACTACTGCGCCGAGGGCTTCGAGAAGGTGGTCCAGGGCTGTCCGGTGCCGGTGGTCATCGCCGGCGGGCCCAAGACCGACAACGAGCGCGAGGTCTTTGATTTCGTTTACGACGGCCTGCAAAAGGGGGCCATCGGGGTGAACCTGGGGCGCAACATCTGGCAGCACGCCCGGCCCCTGCCCATGATGCGCGCCCTCAACGCCTTGATCCACCAGAACCTGACCCCGGCCCAGGCCCAGGAGCTTTTTGACGAGCTCTGCCAGACCTGCGCCGCCTAGGACCTTCGCGCCGCCGCCCCGTCTTTGCGGCCGGGCGGCGGCCAGCCTCGGGAGCCGTCATGCGGGTTTGCATGTACTACAGCAACAAGGATGTGCGGTTGGTGGACCAGCCGGTGCCGGAGATCGGCCCGGGCGAGCTGTTGGTCAAGGTCCTGGCCAGCGGCATCTGCGGCTCGGACGTGATGGAGTGGTACCGGCGGGACAAGGTGCCCCTGGTGCTGGGCCACGAGGTGGCCGGGGTGGTGGTGGAGGCCGGGGCGGGCGTGACCAGGTTCAAGGTCGGCGACCGGGTGGCGGTGACCCACCACGTGCCCTGCAACACCTGCCACTACTGCCTCGCGGGCCACCACACCATGTGCGAGACCCTCTTGAAGGGCACCAAGTTCCACCCTGGCGGCTTCGCGGAATACATCCGGGTGCCGGCCATCAACGTGGACCGGGGCACCTTCCCGGTGCCGGACCACGTCAGCGACGAGGAGGCCTCCTTCATGGAGCCCCTGGCCTGTGTGCTGCGCGGTCAGCGCCAGCTGGACGCCAGGCCCGGCCAGACGGTGCTGGTGTTGGGGGCGGGCATCAGCGGGCTGTTGCACATCCCCCTGGCCCGCACCCTGGGCGCGGGCCTGGTGGTGGCCGGGGACACCATTCCCTATCGCCTGGATAAGGCCCTGGAGGTGGGGGCCCACCACGCCCTGTATGCCGACGACGGCCTGCCGGACAAGCTCAGGGCCGTCAACCGGGGGATGCTGGCGGACCGGGTGATCATCTGCTTCGACGGCTTCATCCCCTTGGCCCTACGCTGCGTGGAGCGGGGGGGCACGGTGCTCTTCTTCGCCGGCGCGGCCGAGGGGGCCTGCATCCCGGCCTGCATCAACGACATCTTCTGGCGCACCGAGGCCACCCTGACCAGCTCCTACGGCGGCGCGCCGGGCGACTGCGACCAGGCCATGCGGCTCATCGCCGCCGGCTCGCTGCCGCTGACCAAGCTCATCAGCCACCGCCTGCCCCTCACCGAGGCCCAGCAGGGCTTCGGCCTGGTCTGCGACCCGGTCGCCAACCGCTGCGTCAAGGTGATCCTGTTGCCCCATGCCGACACGGAGGCTTGAAGCCCTCGCCCCGGGGGAGTTAGTATAGGGCATTCAGCCCTTTCGCTTGCCATTGGCAACCCATTCAATCACACGGGGGTTTTAATGTCCTACGCCGCCGATTTCGAAAAAGCCCTGGCCGTGGGCCGCCCGCCCAACATCGTCAAACTCTTCCCCAACTCCAAGGCCCTGATCGTCAGCGGCAAGGTCATCGACCGCGCCATGCTGAAAAAGGGCCAGGCCATGACCATCGCCGCCAACGGCCGCAACCACCTGGTGATCCGCGGCGCGTTGCGCGCGGCCCAGAAGGCCAACGCCGCCATCATCATCGAAATCGCCAAGAGCGAGGGCGGGGCCGGGGCCTACTGCGCGGTGAATTACTGGAACATGGCCCGCCAGGTGGACGCGGTGATGAACGAGCTGGGGATCACGGTTCCGGTGGCGGTGCACGCCGACCACTACGGCATCAAGGGCGAGAAGGACATCGCCCAGGCCCGGGTGGAGATCCCCACCCTGTTCGAGAGCGGCATCACCTCCATCGCCATCGACGCCAGCCATCTGCCCGACGCCGAGAACCTCTTGGCCAGCATCGAGCTGAACCAGTACGTGCCCAAATGGGCCGGCCTGGAGACCGAAGTCGGCGAGATCAAGGGCAAGGAGGGCATGTCCACCGTGGACGAGGCCCTGTTCCTGATTCGGGGGCTCAATGCCCACGGCATCAGCCCGGACTGGATCGCCTTGAACAACGGCACCGCCCACGGCATCCAGAGCTCCGAGCAGGGCATCCAGGTGGAGCTGACCAAATCCATCCACGAGGCCCTGAAGCCCTACCACGTCTCCGGAGCCCAGCATGGCACCAGCGGCAACGATTCCGAGCGCCTGCGCCGCATCGCCAAAGAGACCAACACCACCAAGGCCAACGTGGCCACGGCCCTGCAGATGCTCACCTGGGGCGTGAAGGTCAACGACTACGGCAACGCCGAGCTGGACGCCGACGGCAACTTCCTGAAGCTGCCCGGCCAGGGGGTGGACGACAAGCTCTGGGCCGAGATGGTGGCCTGGGCTCAGGAAAGGAAACTCAAGGCCGGCGACTACAAAAAGCTCAACCTGCCCTACGAGAACAAGATCCTCTCCCAGCCGGCCGAGATCCGCGAGCGATCGGTCAAGGCCGTGGAGGACTTCGTCTACAACCTCTTGGTCAACGTCTTCAACGCCCAGGACACCGCGCCCCTGGGGGTGGCCGCCATCCTGGATGCGGGATCCTACGACCTGGGGCCCAAGGCCCAGCGAATCGAGGATCCGGCCCAGTGGACCCCGGAAAAGGCCCGCGAGAAGGCCGCGCACCTCAACCAGGACAAGGGGGCCAAGGGCGACTTCGACGACTAGGCGGACAGCGAATAGACATCGGCGGGGCGCTCCGGGCGGGGCGCCCCGTCGCGTCGGGGGGTCACTCCTGGCGGGGCGGTCGCAGGAATTGGCGGCAGAGCCGCAGCCGCCAGCAGATCTCGCGGGCAAAGAGCTCCAGGCGGTCCAGCAGGCGGGCGAACCAGGCCGCCCGGCTGGCCAGCAGGGCCAGGCCCGGGGCCCAGAGCCAGAAGCCCGGCACCACCGGCACCAGCCACAGCACCAGGCCGCCAACCACCATCAACAGGGCCAGGACCATCTTGAGCGCTTCCAACCCGGGATGGCGGTGGTCCTGGGCCTGCCGCCGGGCGTGGGCGCGCTGAAAACGCAGCCCCGGCGGGTCGGCCCTCAGCCAGGCCATCTCTCGCTTCATCTCGTCGAACATGGGCGGCCTCGCTTTCCCTGACCGCAACTATGCGCCAGCGCGCAACTCCGCGCCATGACTTCCCCGCCCGCCACCAAAATGTCATCGCGCGCCGGTCCGGACCAGGCTTCCCCCAGGCTGGGAGCGCCGTGGCGGCTTGCCTGGGGCTTGGCGGGTGGCCTATCATGAAAAAAAGAAGCCCCCGCGTTGTGGAAGCACCCCAGGCAAGGAGCCCGGCATGCTGGAGAGGATGAAGGCCCTGCTCAAGGCCCAGGAGGTCTGCGCCCTGGCCACGGTCAGCCCCGAGGGCCAGCCCCACTGCTCGCTGATGTTCTACATCACCGACGACAACGGACAGCACATCTACCTGCTCACCCGGGGCGAGACCAAGAAATACCGCAACCTCGCCGCCAACCCCGCGGTGAGCCTTTTGATCGACAACCGCGAGGTGCGTTCCCCCGGCGAGCCGCCCCTGGCCCTGACCATCGGCGGCATCTGCGAGACCCTGCCGGCGGGCGGCCTGCGCGAGGCCATCCTGGCCCGCATCCTGGCGCGGCACCCCCACCTGGAGGCCCTGGCCTCCGACCCGGAGATCAAGGTGCTCTCGGTGCGGGGCATCAGCCTGCAACTGTTGCAGGGCCCCACCAGCGTCTGCTACGCCCAGATGACCTAAGGCCGTTGGCCACCCCGGCGTGGGGCCGCCCTTTCGGGCCGCGCCGGGTCGCGTCATGTCGGTTGGGTTGGCAAGTCCGTCTTCTTGCGATCGTCGCTGGCAAAGGAGGCAGGCATGGCTGAAATCTCCGCGGGCGCGCCCCTTATCCGGGAAATGCGCCCATCGGATCTGGACCAGATCGTGGAAATCGACCGCAAGGTGTTGGGCAAGTCCCGCCGGGATTATTGGGAGATCAAGCTGCGTCTGGTCCAAAACCGCGCCCAGTTCGCGGCCTTGGTGGCCGAAATCGATGGCCGGGTGATCGGCTTCATCATCGGCGGGGCCAGCCGCTGGGAATACGGCGTGCCCGAGAACGTCGGCTGGATCGACACCATCGGGGTGGACCCGGACCACCAGCGCCAAGGCGTGGCCAAGCTCCTTTTCCGGGAGATGGTCGACCATCTCAAACAACTGGGGGTGGTCTCCATCCGCACCTTCGTCAAGCGCCTGGATTGGAAGCTGCTGAAGTTCTTCGAGGAGGTGGGCTTCAGCCAGGGCGACATGGTCAACCTGGAGCTGGACATCTGATCCCGCAGGGCCCGGCCCGGCCCTGGCCGCCCGGCTTGACAGGCGTCGCCGACCGGCGGTAAGTTTCCCGCCATCCAGCGTGCGGGGCGGGGATTGACTTCTCCGCCCCGGCGCGCTTTTTCGCCAACGCCGGCCGGCGCGCCGGCCCCCAAACAAGCGAGTCGACCGTGAGCCGCAAACTACCCCAGGTGCCCCCGGAAATCACGGCCCTGGTGCCCTACAAGCCCGGCAAGCCCATCGAGGAGCTGGAGCGGGAGCTTGGCATCAGCGGCGCCATCAAGCTGGCCAGCAACGAGAACCCCCTGGGGCCCTCCCCCCGGGCCCTGGAGGCCATGCATGCCGCCCTGACCAACCTGCACCGCTACCCCGACGGGGCGGGTTTCGCCCTGCGCCAGGCCTTGGCCGCCAGGTTCAAGGTGGGCTTCGGCCAGACCTGCATCGGCAACGGCTCCGACGAGATCATCGAGTTCCTGGCCCGGGCCTACATCCGCCCCGGCCAGATGGCCCTGGCCGCCCGCCCCAGTTTCCTGATGTATTCCAAGCTGGTGCAGGTGGCCGGCGGTCGCCTGGTGGAGACCCCGCTGGACGCCGACTACCGCATCGATCTCAAGGCCATGCTGGCGGCCATCACCCCGGAGACCCGCTTGGTCTTCATAAACAACCCCGACAACCCGGCCGGCACCGCGGTCAGCCGGCGGCAGTTGGGCGAGTTTTTAGACCGAGTGCCGGAGGGCGTGCTGGTGGTGCTGGACGAGGCCTACATCGACTTTGCCAGCGACCCCGAGGTGGCCCAGGGGGTGGATTTCCTGGACCATCCCACCCCGGTGGTGGTGATGCGCACCTTCAGCAAGATCGCCGGCCTGGCCGGCCTGCGCATCGGTTTCGCCCTGGGGCCGGAGGAGGTCATCAACGCCTTCGACCGGGTCCGCCAGCCCTTCAACACCAGCAGCGTGGCCCAGGCCGGGGCCCTGGCCGCCCTGGGCGACGATGAATTCGTGGCTCGGACCCGGGAGCTGGTCTGGCGGGGGCTCCAAGACTTTTATCGCTGTTTCGATGAGTTGGGCCTGTTCTACCTGCCCAGCCAGGCCAACTTCGTGCTGGTCAAGGTGGGCCAGAACGCCCCGGCGGTGGCCGACGCCCTCTTGCGGCGGGGGGTGATCGTGCGCGAGATGACCTCCTACGGCCTGCCGGAGTTCTTGCGGATCAGCGTGGGCCTGGACGCGGAGAACGCCCGTTTCATCAAGGAATTCCAGGCGATTCTGAAAGGATGAGCCCGAGGGTCCGATTCCGTTTGGCAAATCGGCCAGGTGGCGTGCCGCCACATCCAGGTACGGGTGGTGTGGATGGCGTGCGGCACTGGCGTAGATGAGTCGGACCCCGCTGGACCATGCACAGGCTTCGCGCGCGCCCCTCGGGGTATCGGTGGAGCAAGACGGGCGGGGGTTAATCCCCGCCCGTCTTTTCCCCCCCACCCCCGCGGCCTGGGCGACCCGCCGGTCTTTATTCATCCTGATCCGCGCGGCCCGCCTCAGGTCCGTCCCAGGGCCGAGATCTTTTGGCGGTTGGTCCGCACCATCTCGGCCAGACCGAACTTGTCCAAGCGATAGTTTAGCTGGCGCAGGGTGATGCCCAGCTCGCGGGCGGCCCGGGATTGCACCCAATGGCTGCGCTCCAGGGCGGCCAGCAGCTCGCGCCGCACCAGCTCCTCCAGGTTGTGGTTGGCCGGCCCGGCCGCGGACTCGCCATTGCCGCGCAGGGGGCAAGTTGGATGGGGCAGGTGCCGCAGGCTGATGCTGCCGCCCTCGCACATGATGGCCAACCGCTCGATAAGATTCTCCATCTCGCGCACGTTGCCCGGCCAGTCGTAGGCCACCAGGGCGGCCTGGGCCTCGGCCTCCAGGGCCACCCGGCGGGCATACTCCCGGCTGAACTTGTCCACGAAATGCTCCAGTAGGAGCGGGATGTCCTGGCGGCGCTCGCGCAGGGGCGGGATCTTGATGGGAAAGACGTTGAGCCGGTAATAGAGGTCCTCCCGGAAGCGGCCCCGCTCCACCAGGCCGGCCAAGTCGGCGTTGGTGGCGGCGATGATGCGCACGTCCACCTGGCGGGTGACGGTTCCGCCCAGGCGCTCGAATTCCTTGTCCTGCAAAAAGCGCAGGAGCTTGGCCTGCAGGGTCAGGGGCAGCTCACCCACCTCGTCCAGGAAGATGGTGCCCCCGTGGGCCTCCTCCACCCGGCCGCGCTTGAGCGTTCCCGCGCCGGTGAAGGCCCCTTTCTCGTGGCCAAACAGCTCGCTTTCCAACAAATTCTCGGGCAGGGCCGCGCAGTTGATCTTCACGAACGGGGTGTTGGCCCGCTCGCTCAGGTTGTGGATCACCCGCGCCACCAGGGTCTTGCCGGTGCCGGACTCGCCCAGGAGCAGCACCGAGGCCTTGCTGGGGGCCACTCGGCTGATGAGCTTTTGCAGCTCGTGCATGGCCTCGCTCTGGCCCACGATGAAGAAGTTGTTGTAACGCTCCTTCATCTCCAGCTCCAACAGCCGCGCCCGGCGACGCAGGGCGTCCTCCCGGGCCTGGACCTGGCGGTTCAAGCTGATGAACTGGCCGATGAGCTGGGCCACGATGGTTAAGAAGCGCACGTCCTCGTCCGGTCCCACCTCGTCTCCGAACAGGCGGTCCACGGTCAGGACCCCCACCGGCTGGCCCTGCACCAGGATCGGCACCCCCACGAAAGCGATGCCCGAGCGGTCCCGGGGCCGGGAGAGGGTCTTGTTCAGGAACAGCGGCTCCTTGCTGATATCGGGCACATAGAAGGGCTCGGCGGTCTGGAAGATGCGGCCGGTGACGCCCTCGTCGGTGCGGTAGATGCCCCGGCGGCGCTCGGTCTCGCTCAGACCATGGCTGGCCCGGATGTTGAGCACCCCGGTCTCCTCGTCCAGGAGCGTCACCGTGGCCCGCTGCATGGCCATGGATTCGTTGAGGATAGCCAACACCGCCTCCAGGGCCCGGTCCAAGTCCAGGGCCTGGCCGATGATGCGGCTGATCTCGAAGAGCACCTTGAGCTCGAGTTGGGCCAGGCTGAGCTGCATCCCGTCTCCCGGGGGCTTTCATCCCCAAAAGCTACCATTAGGTAATTTTTGCGATTCTATATTACCAATAGGTCACTAATTGACCATGGTACGCCTCCGCTGTAGCTTCCCTGCAAGCCGGGGGCCAACCGCCTTCCCGTGGCCGCCAGCCCGTGCTAGGCTGGGGTTGGCGGTCATCATGCGCGGCGGAGGCGGCAATGCTCAGTGAAAACCAGCTGCAACAAGCCCGGGCCAACCTGGCCCCCGTGGCCTTCGTCACCCCCCTGGCTCCCT
>JAIUYB010000057.1 GCA_020216625.1 Desulfarculus sp. | reverse complement strand
CAGGACATCAACGCCCTGGCGCTCCTGTTGGGCGGTCCGGTGCCCCCGGAGCTGATCCCCGAGGGCATGAATTCGCCGGTTGCCGCGGTGGCGGAGGTGCCGGTGGGCCTGCCCTCGGTGGTGCTGACCCAGCGGCCGGACATCCTCCAGGCCGAACACCTGCTCAAGGCGGCCAATGCCAACATCGGCGCGGCCCGGGCCAAGTTCTTTCCCAGCATCAGCCTGACCGCGGTGGGCGGAACCGGCAGCAACGAACTCTACGAATTGTTCAAATCCGGCTCGGGCTACTGGAGCTTCGCGCCCAACATCAGCCTGCCCATCTTCAACTACGGCCGCAACCAGGCCAACTTGGAGGCGGCCCAGGCCGACCACCAGATTTACCTGGCCAAATACGACAAGGCCATCCAAACCGCCTTCCGCGAGGTGGCCGACGCCCTGGCCCTGCGCGCCACCTTGGACGACAAGCTGACCGCCCAGCGGGCCCTGGTGGAGGCCACCGGCGAGAGCTACCGGCTTTCGGACATCCGTTTTCGCAAGGGCGTGGCCAGCTACCTGGCGGTTCTGGTCTTGGAGCGCAGCTCCTACACCGCCCAGCAGGGTCTGATCAACGTCCGCCTGGCCCGCCAGACCAACCTGGTCACCCTCTATAAGGCCCTGGGCGGGGGCTGGAAGGACGGCGGCCCGGACCAGACCGCGCGGACCGATCCGTCCAACGCCCTGGCTCGCGCCGGAGCCCAGCCGTGAGCCGGGTGGTGCACGGCCACGGCCTGGGCGGCCAGGCTTCGGAGCGAGACGAGGGCCTGCGCGAGCAGCGGGTTAAAGCCGGCGGCAACGGGCAGGACAAGTCCAACTCTGGGCGTTGCCTGGTGGGGGCGGTGCGGCGCTGGGCCCAAGAGCGGGCCGAGGCCCGCCGGGAGCAAGTGCTGGCCGCGGCCGAGGAGTGCTTCCGTAGCCATGGCTTCCACAACACCAGCATGGCCCAGATTTCCAAGAGCGCCCAGATGAGCCCTGGGCACATCTACCATTATTTCGAAAACAAAGAGGATATCATCCGGGCCATCGTCCAGATGGACCTGGAGGACACCCTGGCCATCATCCGCGAGAACGCCAACCAGGGCGGCGACTTGCTGGAGGCCATGTTGTCCGGCGTGGACGATGGCGTGCGGAGGATGTCCAGTCCCGGCAAGGCGGCTATCACCTTGGAGGTCATCTCCGAGGCCGCCCACAACCCCCGGGTGGCGGAGATGGTCCGCGAGATGGACGCGCGGCTGCGGCGCGAGATCCGCGAGATGCTCATCCGGGGACGCCGGTCTAGGGGCCTGTCCACCTCCGAGGCCGACTTGGACGCCAAGGTGGAGGTGATGTCGGCCATCTTCGATGGCCTGGCCATGCGGGCGGTGAGCAACCCCAAGAGCGACGTGACCGACCTGACCCGGGTGGTCAAGGACGCCCTGAACCACATCGCCAGCTCCTAGGAGCGTCATCCTCCACCGATCCCACCGCGCAGGGCCGGCTCGGCGCCCGCCACAGACGGATTTTCAACCCCCGGTCACGGCCGGCCCAGCGTATTGCCCCAACCAGACAGGGTGTGCTAGGATTGCCAAAATAGCTAATTCATAGCTAAACACGGTCCCGCTCCGTCCGGAGCGGCTCGCCCGACCGCGCGAAAGCGTCTTCCACCAGGATGAGGCGATGTTGACCGAACCCGCGGAGGCGGTGGTCCTGGAGGACGAGGCCGAACCCGGCCTGGTCTTGGTTCCGCCCCGTCACTCGCCGGCCTACCTGGCTTTCCTGGTCTGGTTGGAGGCCGAGGCGGACGGCCTGATCGACGATTGGGTGGACCGGCTCTCCAAGCTTTCGCCCAGCTATAGCGTGCGTCCCACCGCCGAACTCTACCGCACCGTCAACGAGGCCTTCCGGGCCAACCAGGAGGTCCTGAGCAGCGGCAACCGCCAACGCATCGCCAACTTCATCCGCTTCATCACCGAGATGCGTCTGCGCTCCGGCTTCCCGCTCTCGGATGTGCAGCGGGCCTTCGAGCTCTTCCGCGCCCTGGTGGTGGAGCGTCTGTTGGACCCGTCCCTGATCCATCTGCTGGGCGCGGCGCTGCAACCGATCAACCAATGCCTGGCCTTCACCATCCACCGCTTCTCGGACCTCTTCCAGCAGATGGCCGAACGCGCCATCCGCTCCCACGCCCAGGGCCTGGAGCGCACGGTGCGCATCCGCACCACCGAGCTGGCCGAGAGCGAGCAGCGCTACAAGACGCTGGTCAACGAGATCAACGACGGCTACTTCATCATCCAGGGCGAGCGGGTGGCTTTCGCCAACCAGGCCTTCTGCCGGATGCACGAGGCCGACCCCGAGACCATCGCCGGCCGGCCGTTCGGCGATTTCGTCACCCCCGACTGCCGTTCCCGGGTCCTGGAGGCCCTGCGCCTGGCCTTCAGCGACCGCTCCACCGGCGGCCAGGTGGAATACACCCGCCAGGGCTGCCCTCCGTCCGAGGCCCCCACCGAGATGAAGTACAAAGTGGTGGAACTGGGCCAGGTGCCGGTCACCATCGGCATCTGCCGGGACATCAGCGGCCGGGTGGCCATGGAGAACCGCTTGCGCGAGAACGAACGCATGGCCTACGTGGGCCAGATCGCGGCCTCGCTCTCCCACGAGATTCGCAACCCCTTGTCCACCTGCACCCTGAACATGATGATCCTGCAAGACAAGCTCCAGTTGGAGGGCTTCGACCGCCGCCGGTTGGAGATGACGGTGCGCGAGCTGACCCGGCTGGACAGCATCCTGCACCAGCTCCTGGACATGGCCCGGCCCATGACCATTCTGCCCGCGCCCATGAACCTGGCCCTGGCCGCGGGCGACTGCGTGGACCTCTTGACCGACCGGATCAAGGCGACGGGGGTGCGGGTGCGCCAGCGCCACCCTCCGCAACTGCCCCTGGTGGAGGCCGACGCGGGCAAGATCGAGCAGGCGGTGCTGAACCTGATGCTCAACGCCCTGGAGAGCCTGGAGGCCGGGGGACGGATCACGGTCTGGACCCGGGCCTTGTCCGATGACTGCGGCCGCTGGGTGGAGCTGGGGGTGCACGACAACGGACCGGGCATCTCCCCCGAGGCCCGAGAGCATCTGTTCACCCCGTTTTTCACCAACAAGCACCGGGGCACCGGCCTGGGGCTCAGCATCGTGCAGCGGATCGTCGAGGCTCACGGCGGCTCGGTGCGGGTGAAGGGACGCCACGGCATCGGGGTGGCCTTCGCCATGAGGCTGCCATGCCGGGCTTGAAGCGCATCTTGATCGTGGAGGACGACGACTCCCTGCGCGAGTCGCTGGAGATGTTCCTGAGCGAGCGTGGCTACGAGGTGGCCTCGGCCAATAGCGGCGAACGCGGCCTGGCCATGTGGAAGCGCTTCCAGCCCGCGGTTATCATCCTGGATATCAAGCTGCCCGACATCTCCGGCCTGGAGCTGTTGCCCCGCATCGCCAGCCAGGACCCCGAGGCCAAGGTCATCGTCATCACCGCCTTCCACGACATGGAGACCACCATCGAGGCCATGCGCCTGGGGGCTTACGACTTCGTGCAGAAGCCCTTCAAGGCCCCGGACCTGGACCGGGTCATCGCCAAGGCCCTGCACATCGCCGCCGCCACCCGCTCCCACCCGCCGGTCATTGGCCGCGAGCAGGCCCCCGACGCCCGGCGACGCATCATCGGCGACACCCCGGAGATGAACAGCATCTTCAAGACCATCGGCCTGTTGTCGCGCAACCGGGCCACGGTCTTGATCACCGGCGAGACCGGAAGCGGCAAGGAGCTGATCGCCCGGGTGATCCACGACTCCTCCCAGGACAAGCTGCAGCCCTTCGTCACCGTGGACTGCACCACCTTGGTGGGCAATCTGATGGAGTCCGAACTCTTTGGCCACGAGCGCGGGGCCTTCACCGGGGCGGTGGAGAACAAGAAGGGCCGTCTGGAGATGGCCGGACAGGGGACCATCTTTTTTGACGAGATAGGCGAGCTGCCCCTGCTTCTCCAGGCCAAGCTCCTGCGATTCCTGGAAAACCGCGAATTCACCCGGGTAGGAGGGACCCAGGTGCAGCGATCCCAAGCCCGGATCGTGGCCGCCACCAACCGCAACCTCAAGGAGCTGGCCCAGCAGGGCCGTTTCCGCCAGGACCTGCTTTTCCGGCTCAAGGTGGTGACCATCGCGGTGCCGCCCCTGCGCCAGCGGACCAGTGATCTGCCCAAGCTGGTGAAGTACTTCCTCCAAAAAATAAACCAGGAACTTGGCCTGGGGGTGGACCGGGTGGAAAGGCAGGCCATGGAGCGCCTGGCGGCTCACGACTGGCCGGGCAACGTGCGCGAGCTGCGCAACGCCTTGACCAAGGCCGCCATGGACTCCCGCGGGCCGGTGCTCCTGGCCGAGGCGGTGGCCGAGGCCCTGGCCGTGTCCGCCCCGGAGCCGGCGGCCAGCCCCCGGCTTTCTACCCTGGAGGAGGTGGAGCACCAACATATCCTTTACGCGCTCAACGAGAACGACTGGAACATCTCGGCCACCGCCCGGGCCCTGGGCATCTCCCGGCCCACCCTGCGCAAGCGCATGGCCCACTTTAGCCTCCTCCGCCAGGCCTGAGCCGCCCCCTCTGGGCTATAAAGGTTCTTTCCACCCCCTTGCCAGGTTTCCTTGCCGCCGCGCCGGGACCGTCCACCTCCCGCCCGGTCCAAGATACGTGAACAAGCCTCTGTTGCCGCGGACTTCCTCGGGCTTGGCGGCGCCCAACCGGCTTGGGCATGCTTCTTGCGCTTAGGGGCTGGCGAACCCTCAGGTGAGGTCGGCCAGCGCCCAATGTCCACCATCCAACCCCTCAGCGCCGTCCGCAAGAGCCACATCCAACAGGTGCTGCGCCACGCCAAGGGCGACCTGGACCTGGCCAGCCAGATTTTGGGTATTTCGACCGAAGACCTGTGTCGCCTCCTGGCCAGCCACGGCCTGGATCCGGCGCGGGAGGTTGGCTTTTCCCCCGCAAACCACGAGGAGGAGTGAGGCGATGAGAAAAATGACGGCTCGATGGCCCCTGATCCTGGCCTTGATGGTCGGCGTCTGCCTGACCGCGCCCAGCGCGCCGGCCTGGGCGGCCGATCCCATCGTGCTGGGATGCCCCTTGTCCACGGCCTTCCTCTACGGCTGGGACGCCGAACGCGGCATTCGGCTGGCGGCGGAGGAGATCAACGCCCAGGGCGGGGTCAAGGTTGGCAACGAGAAACGGCCCCTGGCGGTGGAGGTCATCGACACCCGCGACCTGGAGCCGGGAGTGCCGGTGAGCGAGGCCCTGTTGGGGGTAGAGAAGCTCCTGCTGGAGAAGAAGGCTGATTTCATCGTGGGCGGGCCGGTGCGCTCCGAGGCCGCCTTGGCGGCGATGCCCATCATAGCCAAGGCCCAGAAAATCAGCATCCTCACCAGTGGCTCGCTGACGCCAAAGTACAGCGAGATGGTGGGCCAGCAACCTGACAAGTTCAAATACTTGTTCCGCATCTCCGGCGAGTCCAAGTGGATGGTCACCGGGGAGATCATCCCCTGCCTGGAGGAGATAGGCAAGAAGTACAACCTCGACCGCCTGGCGATCATGGTCCAGGACGTGGCCCACGCCCGGGCCGGCGGGGCCATCATCGCCAAGGTGATGGCCGGCAAGGGCTGGAAGGTGCTGGATCCCGAGGTCTACCCCACCGGAGCCACGGATTTCTCCATGGGCCTGGTCAAGGCCAAGAACGAGAAGGCGCAGGTCCTCCTGATCTGGATGGACATGCCCGAGACCTCGATCCTGCTCAAGCAGTGGAACGACATGAAGGTGCCGGCCCTGCCGTTCGGATCCATCATCGCGGCCGCCGAGCAGCCCGGCTTCTGGGCCGCCACCGAGGGCAAGGGCGAATTCTGTCTGGCCAACGTGGTCAACGCCGGCAACGCTCCCAGCCAGGCCACCCCCTGGACCATGAAGTTCGTGGACGCCTACCAGAAGAAGTACGGGCTGGAGCCCGAAGGTTATGGCACCAGCTCCAGCTACATGGCGGTCTACGTGATCAAGGACGCCATCGAGCGGGCCGGCAGCCTGGACCCGGAGAAGTTGGTGGCGGCCATGAAGGCCACCGACCTGATGGGCGTCTACGGCCGCATCAAGTTCGACCCCCAGACCAACCAGGTGATTCCCAGCCTCGATCCCAACGAGGGCGCGGTTGGCACCATCTTCCAGTGGCAGGCTGGCAAGCGGGTGGTGGTCTTCCCACCCAAGATCGCCACCGGTCAGATTTTGCTGCCACCCTGGATGACGGCCGGAGAGAAGAAGTAACCACGCGCTCGACGCCCGCCTGATCCATGGGGGGCGCCGCGATCCGGCGGCGTCCCCCGGGAAGGGGAACCGGCATGGAAATCCTGATCTACGGCATCGTCAACAGCGTCTCCCTGGCCCTGATGGCCCTGGGGTTCACCCTGGTCTATGGCGTCAGCCGGCTGCCCAACTTCGCCCATGGCTCCCTGTACGTCACCACCGGCTTCATCACCTGGCTGCTGCTCCAGCGTCTGGGAGTGCCCTATCTCATCGCCATGCTCATCTCCCTGGTCTTCATCGCCGCGGTGGGCGCGGCGATGTATAACTTCATCCTGGTGCGCATCCGGGGCATGTCCATCAGCGAGATAATCGCCTCCTATGCCATCGGTCTGGCCATTCTGGAGGGCCTGCGCTGGGGTGGGCTCAAGGGCACCACCCACACCTTGCCGGTCTTCGCCAGCGGCAGCGTGGACATCCTGGGTGTGGTGGTGGATTCCCACCGCCTGCTGGTGATCCTGTTGGGGGCGATCCTGGTGGGCCTGCTCTGGGTCTTCGTCAACCGCACCCGCTTGGGCCTGGCCCTCAAAGGCATGGCCCAGGATGAGCGCGCGGCGCTGACCCTGGGCATCGACAGCGACCGCATGGCGGTGATGTCCATGGCCCTGGGGGCGATCATGGCCGGCCTGGCGGCCCTGGTGCTCCTACCCCTGGGCAATATCGTGGTGGAGGCCGGCTACCACGTGTTGATCATGGCGGTGGCGGTCTGCATCGTCGGCGGCCTCGGCTCCTGGACCGGAGCCATCCTGGCCGCCTTTCTCATCGGCTTCGCGCAAATCTTCACCGTGGCCTGGCTGGGCCCGCACTTCCAAGTGGTGGTGGCGCTCTTGGCCATCATCCTCACCCTGATTTCCCGGCCCAGTGGGCTTTTCGGCCGGCAGAAGGAGCTGGAGGAGAGGGTCTGACATGGAAGCGGTCATGGCAACGCGGCGCAAGGAGCGCCTGGATCGTGGCATCAAGGTCCGCACCGACGGCATCTACGCGGTCAGTTCCTGGCGCGAGATCGCCTACCTGGTCCTGCCCCGGCTCCTGCTCATCGGCGGTCTCTTGCTGATGCCCCTGCTCTTGAGCCAGGCTCCCTATTGGCAGCGGGTGGTCTCCATCGTCTGCATCTACTCGCTCTTGGCCATCAGCTTCGACTTCCTGGCCCATTTCGTGGGCCTGGTCAGCCTGGGCGGAGCCTTGTACATCGGGGTGGGGGCCTACATCGCGGCCCTGCTCAACACCCATTTCGGCCTGCCATCCTGGGTGACGGTGCCCCTGTCCACCATACTGGGCGGTGGCTTCTGCACCCTGCTGCTCTGGCCCTGCCTGCCGCTAAGGGGAGTCTATTTCGCCATCGTGAGCCTGATGTTCCCTCTTTTGGCGGCGCGGATCATCGAGGCTCTGGACATCTTCGGCGGCACCGACGGCATCCTGGGGGTGGATGGCTTCTCCAGCAAGTGGATGGAGATGTACGTCCTGATCGCCCTGGTGCTCCTGATCCTGTTCGGCCTGCGGCGGCTGGTGAACGAGGATCTGGGCTTGGTTTTCCGCGGGGTGAAGGACAACGACCAGGCGGTCAAGGCCAGCGGCATCGACGTCATCACCATCAAGGCCCTGGGGGTCTTCATCGCCAGCGCCATCGGCTGCCTGGGCGGGGCCATGCTCTCCCATCTCTACATGTGGGCTGGGCTGAGCCAATTCGCGCTGGATTTCTCCATCATCCCCATCGCGGCCACGGTGGTGGGCGGAGGGGGCACCCTGGCCGGGCCGGTGATCGGCTGCCTGATCCTGGTGCCCATCAGCGAGCTGTTGCGCGATTTCGGCACCCTGCGCATCGCGGTCTACGCCCTGATCCTGTGCGGGTTCATCGTCTTCAAGAGCGAGGGCCTGATGGTCTATGGCAGCCGCAAGTACCAGCAGTTCGAAAGGTGGGTCCAGATATGAGCCCGGAGACCATCCTCAAGCTCAGTGGCGTCACCAAGCGCTTTGGCGGAGTGCAGGCCCTCACCGAGGTGGACGTGGAGATTCACCGGGGCGACATCCTGGGCATCATCGGCCCCAACGGCTCGGGCAAGACCACGCTAGTCAACTGCATCACCGGCTTCGTCACTCCCGACGCCGGCCAGGTGATCTTCGCGGGCCGGGACATCACCGGCTGGCCGCCCCACAAGATCGCCGACCTGGGCCTGACTCGCACTTTCCAGGTGATGCGCCCCTACTACAGTCTGCCGGCCTACAAAAACCTGATCGTGCCGCTGTTTTCGCGTCGGGCTCGGCGAACCGGCGGTTGGCGCGGGGGCGGGCGCATGGGCGACCGCAACACCGTGGCGGTGGACATCCTGGAGGAGATCGGGTTCGAACGCGATTCCTACGTGCCCTACAAAGCCGCCTCCAGCCTGCCCACCGGCTATTTGAAGCGCTTGGAGCTGGCCCGCTGTCTGGCCTTGCGGCCGGACCTCATTCTCTGCGACGAGGTTTTCTCCGGCCTGTCCATGAGCGAGATGGCCTCCATGCTGCCCCTGATGGAGAAGCTGCGCCAGGAGGGGGTGACCCTGATCATGGTGGAGCACCGCCTGCGCGAGCTTTTCTCGCTGGCCAACCGGGTGATGGTGCTCAACTTCGGGGCCAAGGTCTGCGAGGGCGGCTCGGAGGAGGTGATGGCCAACGAGGAGGTGAAGAAGGCCTATTTCGGCAGCGAGGAGGTCTTTGAATATGTTTGATGCCCAGGGCCTCATGGTTTTCTACGAGAACATGCTGGCGCTAAACAACGTCAGCCTGTCCTGCGGCGACGGGCAGATCATCGGGGTCTTCGGGGCCAACAGCGCCGGCAAGTCCACGCTGATGTACGCTTTGTCCGGCCTGATGCTGGACATCCAGCGCAAGGAGCAAATGCAAGGCGGGGAGCGCATCACCATCCGTGGCCAGATCAAGTATCTGGGCCTGGAGGTAATGGGTTTGCAACCCGCGGCCCGGGCCAAGGCCGGCATCGTCCTCTGCCCGGAGCGGCGGCGGATTTTCCCCGAGAGCAGTGTGCTGGAGAACCTGCG
>JAIUYB010000056.1 GCA_020216625.1 Desulfarculus sp. | reverse complement strand
TAAGCAACCCGGCGCGACCGGGGAAGGGAGAGCGAGATGAAGACGCCCAAGTTGACCAAGGAACATCGCAACGCCTTTTTCGCCCTGGCCGAGAGGAACGCGGATGCCCTTTGATCGCGTCACCAAGGTCCTGACCCTGGTTGGCTACGTCGGCCTGTCCCTGTGCGGCGTCCCGCAGTGGTGGCACATGGCCACCACCGGGGACGTGGCCGGGGTCAGCCTGCCGTTTTTGGTGGGTTACGCCGGGAGCCTGCTGTGCCTCCAGGTGGCGTTCGCCCTGGGCGGCTTGGGCCGCGCCCTGGTCCTGGGCAATTTCGCGGGGCTCTGCAACGCCGCCGCCTGCCTGGGGCTCTACCTGGTGCTGACGGCGGGGAGGTAGGGCGCGTGAACCTGGCGGCCGGCAAATACTGGGACGTCTCCTGGAACCCGATCCAGGGCTGCACCCCTGTCAGCGAGGGCTGCCACAACTGTTGGGCACGGGCGGTAGTAAATCGCTTCCACGGGGTCGACTTCGCCCGGGTGGGGTTCCACCCCACCCGCCTGGCCAAGCCCTACACCCTTCGCACCTCCCGGGTGATCTTCGCCTGCGACCTGACCGACTGGTGCCACCCCGAGGTCCGGCCCTCCCGGGTGGACGCCATGCTGCGGGTGATGCTGGAGACGCCGCAGCACCGCTACCTGCTCCTGACCAAGCGGCCGGAGCGGATGTCGGCCCAGCTCTACGAGCCATCGGCTGATGCCCCCCGCCGCCTGCTCCAGCCCGGCCAGGTGGTGCCGAACCTGGCCCTGGGCATCACCGCCGAGAACCACGCCCGCCTCCTGGAGCGCTGGAGCGTCTTCGCTGCGCCAGCCGCCCTGCGCTGGCTCAGCCTGGAGCCCCTGTTGGGTCCCATCGACGGCGAACTGGCACGCCACATGCTGGGCAGCTTCGACTGGGTGGTAGTGGGGGCCGAGAGCCTGGGCGGTCGCCCGGGTCGCGTCTGCCAGTTGGAGTGGATCGAGGACCTGGTGGAGCGCTGCAACCTGGTCGAGACCCCGGTTTTCGTCAAGCAAGCCCACCAGGGCGGCCTGGTGCGGGTTCCGATAATTCGGGGCCGCCAGCGCCTGGCCTTACCGAAATTCTTTACAGACGGGGGGGAACAATGAATCGCTGGCTGCTGCTACTTTTTGGGGCAATCCTCACTGCAGCCTTGCCGGTTGGCGCGGCCGAGCCCGTCCCGACCTGGTCAGCCACCGTGGCCAGCGTCCACGACGGAGACACTCTGACCGTTTGGCTACGCTCCGGACCTCGCCGGGGCCAGCTGGTGCGGGTGCGCCTGAGCTGCGCCGACGCGCCAGAGCTGGGCCAGGAGCGCGGACCGCAAGCCAGGGCCCTACTCCAGGAACTGGCCTCAGGGCGGCGGGTGCGGGTGGCTCCGGTGGGCCACAGCTACGACCGCGTCGTGGCCCGGGTGATCCTGGCCGACGGCCGCGACCTGGGCATGTTGTTGGTCAGCGCCGGCCTGGCCTGGTGCGACCCGCGTTTTTGCCAGGTGCGCCGCGACGCGCCCTACCGCCAGGCTCTGGACGGGGCCAGCCAGGCGGGGCTGGGGATTTGGGGTGATCCGGGACCGGTGGCCCCGTGGGACTGGAGGCGGGGACGATGAGCCAAATCCGCGACCAGACCGCGACTCCTACGCGGTGATCCCTGAGATCAGCCGGGCGAGTCACGGCGACATCTGCCAGACGTGCCTGGTCACCGGCCTGATCGACTACCTGGCGGTCCACCCCAACCCCGATGTCCAGGCCCTGGCGCATGAGCTGTTTAATCACAACGGCCATTGCGATGGCTGGCACGAGTACTGCTGACGAGTGGGGCAAAAGTATGTGCATCGGTAATGACCCTCCGCGCGACTGCACGGCCTGCATCCTGTGGCGACGCGCGGGCAGCCGCATCAAGGGCCGGCGCATCCCAGACGGCCGGGGTGGCTGGGCCAGCGGAAAATGCACCTGGGACAAGGGGCCGGAGACCTGCCGGCCCACGCGGACCAGAGGCAACATCGGCGAATGAGCGAGAGGAGGAGAGCGATGCCCGAGACGAATGGAGTTGACCTGATCGCGGTCGAGCGCCGCCGCCAGGTCGAGGTGGAGGGATTCGACGCGGCGCGCGACGACCGCTGGCGCCGTGGTGAGCTGGCCCAGGCCGCGGCCTACTACGCCTTTCCGGGCGATGACGTGGCCACCGGGGTCACCCACAAGTGGGGGACCGGTTCTTTCAGCGTCAGTCTCGCCAAGCTGATGTTTCCGGCCGGGTGGTCCTTGAATGGCCGCGAAAAGTCCCGGCATGACCGGATTCGGCAGCTGACCATCGCCGGGGCCTTGATCGCGGCCGAGATTGACCGTCTGCTCCGGGAGCAGGCCCGCGCCAACCAGCCCCCGGCTCGCCGGCATCAGCCCTGGTGCCCGGCGGAGGACAATTCGGGCGCGGGCGAGCCCGGAACCTGCACCTGCGGCGTAGTGGAGGCCGAGCGCGCATGAGCCCCCTGATCATCACCTGCCCCCACTGCGGCGAAGACCTGGACGCGGTCCAGGCGGTGGCCGAGGGCGAGCACCGGGAATATCTGGAGCTGCTGGCCGGCTTCGGCCCGGCCCGCCCCGCGGTGGTGGCCTACCTTGATCTCTTTCGCGCCGCCCCTGGGTCGGCCATGCGGATCGCCACCCGGCTGCGTCTGGTCCGCGAACTGTACCGGCTCTGGGACGGCGAGACCTTCAGCTACAACCGCCAGGTTCACCGCATCAACCGCTCGCAGATCGGCGAGGCCCTGCACGACGTGGTGCGGGCCAAGCGCACCGGGACCGCCTTTGTCAACCACAACTACCTCAAGCAGGTGATGATCTCTAAGCTCAACGCCAGCGAGCGCCAGGAGAAGCGCCATGAAGCCAAGGCCGAGCGGACCCGTGAGCAGCTGCGGCGGGCCGGGGTGCGCGACGCCGTCTCGCCACCACCCCAAGCCAAGCCGGAGGCCGACGAAAAGCCAGCCTGGGAGTGGCCCCTGGAGACTCAGGCAGAGTTCGTGGCCACCTACTACCGCCGCCCAGGTCTGTTGATCGGCCTGGACTGGATACCCCGCATCGAGCAATGCCTGGCCAAGGCGGGCGTGGACCTGGAGCGCCTGGGGTCCCTGGCCAAGTCCACCGCGGACGGTGAGAGTTTTGCTGGGCGTGGAGCGGATCTGCTGCATCGCTGCCAGCCGGGTGGCGCGGAGCCGGAGCAGTTGGCCGGCTGTCTGCCCCTGGGCCTGACCCGGGAAGACGCCGGGGCCGCACCGGTCAGTCCGCCGGTCCATCTGCTGCCGCCCGACCAGGCCCGGGCCCTGGTGGTGGATATGCGGCGCTACTGTGAGACCACCCGCGCCCTCAGGGAGGACCCGCGGGCGGTGATCCGGGCCGAGTTGATGGAAGTGGAAAAGCGCCTGGAGAGCGCCGGGGTGGCCGTCAAGGACTTGGTGGCCATCGCCTTCAAGAGCGCCGACATGGACATGCCCGACTCGGAGCTGCTGGCCCGCTCTGGCCTGAAAATCGGAGGCGACGACGATGCGCAATAGCGATCTTGGCATCCGGGCGACCGACCCCGTGGTGCATGATTCCAAGTTGACCGAGCTTGAGACTTGGTGCCTGGAGACTATCCGTACCTGGTGCCAGCGCGGTTTTCCCATCCCGGCCCCGGCCCTGGCAGAGTGGCTGGGCCTCAGTGGTCGGGACACCCGGATACTCGTCAACCACCTGATTGACCGCACGTTCCACGGCCTGCCAGTGCATCCCCTGCCCGGGGTCTATGGCGGCTATTTCACGCCGGACAATCCCGACCTCAAGGGTCGCGCCAGCCAGGCGGTGGCGGCCCAGCTTCAGCGCGCCCGCACCAGCGCGGTCAAGGCGCGGGACATGGGCGCCACGGTGCAGGAATTGACCGAAGGGGTGGTGCAGATGACCCTGGACCTGGGTCAGGAGGTCCGCTCCCAGGTGGGACGCGCCCTGTGCTCCTCCCAGCGCGGGCCTGCCACCCAGGCCCAGGTGCGGCAGGCGCTCAAGCGCTACGCCGCCGACCCCCAGCGGTTCGCGGCCGAGATTTCCGAGTTGCGGCGTTTGTTCGCGGGGGTGTTTGTTTCCGAGGAGGACCTGGTGCGCCTGATGCGGGTCAATGTCGAGGAGGCCACCCGCCGCACGATGGCCGCGATTCGGGGGGCCGCCTGATGGCCAGCAAGGTCGTGCGCGGGCCCTGGGGTCGCAACCAGCATTACCCGCTCTGGGCGGCCCTGTGGCCGCAGCTGAGCATCCTGCCCAGCCCGGGCCAGGAGGGCGTGATCGCGGCGGTGGTGGAGGAGATCGCGGGGCTCTTGCGGGCGCTCAAGGCCGAGCCCATCCGGGACCACGCCGCCTGGCTGCGGGGAGTGGTGGAGCAGGCCGACCCCGGGCTGTGGCCGCCCAGCGACTATCAGGCCATCCTGCGGGTGCTCAAGGCCAAGAAGTCTCAGCTGATCGAGCAGCTGAGAGCCGGCCAGCGCCGCACCGGCGGCCAAAACCGCAAGCTTTGGGCCGCTCTGGCCGCCCACCCGATCTGCGATCGGGAGTGGCTCTACGCCTACATCGGCGAGCACTACCCCCGGGCCAAGCGCCAGAAGAATGGGAAATTGCAACCCAGCGTCAGCAGGCTTACCCAGCGCGAGATGGGGGAGATCATCGACTACCTGGAGGGCCGCCAGCCCCGCCGTCGCCGGAGGAGCGCGTGAGCGAGCTGCCGGGCATAGTGCCCCGCAAGCTGCTGTTCCGGCCCGACGAGGTGGCTCCCCTGATCGGAGTCAGCACGCGCACCGTGAAGCGGTGGATGGGTCAGGGTGTGTTCGGCCGGATCAAGCAGACCCCGAGTGGGGCGCGCATCACCTACGATGGCCTGGCGGCCTACTACCACGACAAGACCCCGCCCGCAGCCAGCTAATTTCCTGCCCCCTCGTGCAGATTTCATGTCACAGCGTGCCACGGCTGGACACGCGAATTTTCGGGACTTGCTAGTCTTCGTAGGAAAGCGGGCCGCTCTCCCGCCTCTTGGCCGGGGGCCTCGCCTTGGGCAGCGAGCCCCGGCCCGTCCCGAAATGCCATCCAGCCCAGAGGGAGCCGCAAATGCTCACCGGCGCCATCCGCCAACTGATTCACGCCACCGCCGCCCAGGTCTGGCCGGCAATCGCACCGGAAATGATCGAGGCCCAGGTGCTGGTGGAGTCCGCAGGCGATCCCCGGGCCGAGTCCCCGGCCGGAGCGCGGGGCCTGTTGCAGCTGATGCCCGGCACGGCGGCCGAGCTGGGCCTGAGCCCGGAGCAGTGCTGGGACCCAGCTCGAAACCTGGCCGGCGGGATACGCTACCTGCGCCGGCAGTTCGAGGCTTTTCCGGAGTTGGGCGGCTATTACGACCGGATAAGCGCGGCCCTGGCCAGCTACAACGGTGGCCGGGGCTACGTCAATCGGGCGCTTGCTCTGGCGCGAGAGGCCTGCGGCGTGGCCGATGGCACGGTGCCGGGCCCTTGGCAGTGTTGGGACGTGGCATCCGCGTTCCTGTCCGACCCGCGTTGCCTGGTCTCCGGCCGCCGGCCCGACGCCGCCCAGATGTTGCTGTACGTAGCCCGGGTGCGGGCTGTCTTCCACCGCCTGACCAAGGGGGGCAAATCATGATCGCCTGGATCAAGGCCAACAAGGGCAAGGCCGCCGCCATCGGCGCGACGATCGCCGCGGCCGCTGGTGGAGTGATCACCTGGAGTGACGCGGCCCGGCAGGTCCTGGCCGCCCTGGGTCTGGGGGTGCAGTGATGCGGCGGATCAACTGGAGCTATTGGCTGGCCCTGGGTCTGCTGGGCGCGATGTTGAGCGGCTGCGCCACCGCCGAGGAGAAGGCGGCCTACCTCAACGCCCAGCTGGCGGCCTTGGACAAGCAGAAGCCGATCCTCTACTTCAAGGCCCGGCCGGGCGAGTCCATCGAACTGAAAGGGGTCGAGGAACTTGCGGTCTACTCGCCCCTGGGCGGCGGCAACGGTGGCTTGATCCGCCAACATCAAAACGAGTGGGCACCGGTGGCCCGCGAGGGTCTGGGCATCCTGGGCATGGCGGCCGGCATCTACTACGGCGGCGAGGCCGCGGTCAAGCTGGCGGACACGGTGGGCCGCAACGCCGGCACTCATATCACTGGATCGTTCAACAACGGCGGCTCACAGAGCCCGATCAACTATTACGTGGGCCAGGGCGGAGCGCCCAGCCAGGGCGTCAGCGACCGCCACGATAGCACCGACGACCACAGGACGCAGGGGGCGCAGTAGATGGCCGAGGGCAGCCATGACAGGCTCCACTGGGGCGGGTTTCCGGCCCAAGAGGGCCCCCATCTGCACGCTGGCGGGCTTTCGGCCCCTGGCGCGGGTGTTGATAGCCCCCAGCCCGGGATCGTGGCTCCTGGGGCGTTTTACGCGGCCGGCGAAACCGTCCCGGTGGAGGAGGTCGACCTGGCCGACTTCGCGGCCCGGCGCTATCCGGGCCTGATGCGGGGGATGATCGTCACCGTGCACCGCCCCTGGCGGCTGCTCTCGCCCCTGGACTCCACGCTCGCCTGGCGCATCCGCGAGCACCAGACCACCATCATCCGCGCCCAGTTTCCGGAGGCCCCGGCCGCCACCGAGCACCACGCCATGATCTACGCCGGCGGGGGCTGGTGCTGGAGCCAGGACGACGAGTTCCGCCTGGTGCATGTGCGCGACTACGCCGACTGCATCCTGACCTTCTGGGACCACCTGGACTGGGACAAACCCACGCGCAACGGCCTGGTGGCCGAGTGCGCCCCGCACAACGGCCGCCGCTACGGATATCGGGACATCGGCGCGATCTACGCCTGGGCGGTGACCGGGCGGGAGGGTTGGTTGGAGCGGGTCGGTGACCCCGAGCACTGGATTTGCTCCGAAGCGGTCTGCGCACTGATCAGGTCCTGGGCTGCGGCGGATTACGCCACTCCCGGCTCCTGCCTGGAGCATTTTCCGCAACGCCTGGCTAATTGGATGCTGGCCCACGGTTATCGGCCGTTGGCGCTGCGCATCGCGTGAGGACCACGAATGCCTGATCCCCTGGAAACCATCGCCCGCGCCGTGGACGCCAGCCAGCAGATGCAGGGCCTGCGGGCCGAGATGGCCCAGCTGACCGCCGTGGTGCAGAGCAACCTGGCCGAGCAGCAGCGGCTCAACGCCCGCATGGAGGGCCAGGTGCAGGCCCTGGGGGCCGGCCTGCAAGACACGCGGGAGCGCCTGGTCAAGGTGGAGGGCCTGGCCTGCCAGATCGAGCCCCTGCGCCAGGACGTCACCCACCTGCGCCAGGATTTTTCGAGCCTCAAGTCCACGGTGGCCCGCTATGTTGGCATCGGCGTGGGCCTGGGCATCGCCGCCAGCACGGCCATCTCGGTGGCCGTGACGTTCATCAAGCAGTGAGGGGGGGCATGGGCATCGAGCGCACCCTGCGACTGGGGCAGATAGCGGAGCTCAAAGAGCAGCTGGCCGAGGCGGAGAAGCGCTTCAAGCGCCAACTTGACGACGTGAATCTTTACACCTTCCCCACCAACCCCCTGGACGCCCCCGGCTCCTGCCGCATCGAGCTGGCTAGCCAGGCGATGGAGGAGCTGAAGACGACCCAGGCCCTGATCCTGACCCTGCGGGCCAAGATCGCGGAGCTGGAGGCCGCCTGATGCCCCGGACCTACCCGCCGGAGGCCAAGCGCGAGGCGTTCGGTCTCTACTGCTCCGGGCTGAGCCTGGAGCAGGTGGCCGCGGCCATGCGCCAGAAGGGTTTTGCTCGCTATTCGGTGGAGACCCTGCGGCGCTGGGCGGCGGACGGCGGTTGGGAGGCGGACCGGGCCAAGCTGGCCAACGAGGAGGCCCGCCTGGGCCTGGCCCTGGACGCCGAACGCATCACGGCCGAGATGCTGGCCGGCTACCAGGAGCTGCGCAACAAGACCCGTCAGAAGTTGGAAGACCAGGAATTGAAATTCGAGGATGGCGTCGGCTTGCTGCTCAAGATCGACGCCCTGATCCGCACCCTGCTAGCCGCCCAGAAGAACCGCGTGCAGCCGGTGGACAAGCCGGCCCTGGCCCTGGAGGTGCTGGAGCTGGTGGTCGTCACCCTGGCCGAACTGGACCCGGCCGCCCTGGAGTTCCTACAGCCGCACATCCCGGCCCTGGGCGAGGCGCTGAAGGCCCGCTACGCGGAGGCCGCCTAGATGGCCGCCACCGCCAAGATGCGCCGCCGGCCGGCCCTGACCGAACTGCGGTTCGACCAGAAGGTGGCCGAGCTGTCGGCCTGGGCCGCCGGGGCGGTCAGCCCTTTCCGCGACCGCAGCAAGGCCGAGCAGGCCGCCCGCAAGGCGCGGGCCGCCCGCGATTTCTTCTACTTCGCCCAGACCTACCTGCCGCACTACTTCGACCGCGAGCCGGCCCCGTTCCACCGCGAAGTTGTGGAGTTGGCCGACCGCAGGCCAGATGTAGAGGCAGGCGAAGTGTTGGTGCCCTCGGTCACGGCCGCGCCGCGCGGTTTTGCCAAAAGCACCGTCTTGGCCCTAGCCTACTCACTTTGGCAGGCCCTGTACCAGCGACGGGAGTTCGAGATCATCGGCAGCGAGACCAAGGACCTGGCTGAAAGTCACGTGGCCAGCATGGCGGCCGAGTGCCAGGAGAACCCGCGCATCGTCTACGACTTCGCCCCAGTGGTGGTGCGCTGTAAAGCGGGCTTCCTGGTGTTGGGCAACGGTTTCGCGGTGATCGCCCGCGGCGCCGGCCAGCAGGTGCGCGGCCTCAAGCACCGAGCCAAACGCCCCGACCTGTGCATCCTGGACGATCTGGAGAACGACGAGAGCGCCATCAATCCCGAACGGGTCAAGAAGCTCCTGAACTGGATCAAGTCCACGGTCTATTTCGCCCTGGACCCCGCCGGCACTTTGCTGATTATCGGCACCATCATCAGCAAAAAATCCGCGCTGTACCAGATGCTCTACAGCATCGAGGATCCCTATCCCCACTGGACCCGGCGGGTCTACAAGGCCCTGCAAGACGACGGCACCAGCCTTTGGCCGGCCAAGTATTCGGCCAAGATGCTGGAGGCCCAGCGCCGGAGCATGGGCGAGGCCGCCTTCCGCAAGGAGCGCCAGAACGATCCGCCCGACGACAGCGATTTCTTCCGTCTGGAGTGGATCAGGCAATACCAACCCGAGGATTTGCCGCCGGGGTTGGTGGTGGCCAGCTACTACGACCCGGCCACCGGGGCCGGGGATTTCGCGGCCAACATCACCGTGGGCCTGGACCAGGCCCGCATGGATTTTTACGTGCTGGACGCCTGGATTAAAAAGGCCGGGGTGCAGGAGGCCCTCAAGGCGGCC